>NZ_JBHVSI010000029.1:0-56622 GCF_042885335.1 Neobacillus sp. NPDC058068
TCACACCCGTTCCCATACCGAACACGGAAGTTAAGCTTCTCAGCGCCGATGGTAGTTGGGGCAGGCGCCCCTGTGAGAGTAGGACGCTGCCAGGCACGATAAAAGGCAACCTTTAGAGGTTGTCTTTTTCTTTTTTATCCGTTAGGACATATACAGGATCAAAAAAGTACGAATTGTTTTGAAAGAATTCACTTATAGACATACACCCAATCGCTACCTGCGACATAGTATATTACAGGATGGGTTTGGAACGAGATTATTCGAAAAAGTGTATACAAATTGGTGAATGAGGGCAGAATGGGTGTATGGAGGTGGAGGAATTGAGTTCATTTTTGGCACATAATCATTATGAAGAAACATGTGTTATTTGCGAAAATTTAAAACCGAAAGGCATACATCTATACACTTCTTTTATTTGTACAGAATGTGAAAATGATTTGATTCAAACAGATACAAATGATCCAAAATATAAATACTTCCTAAAACAGCTTAAAAAAATAACAACGCCGGAAATCTTTTCGTAACAAAGTCCATAACGGGCTTTATTTTTTTTGCTTAGAGATGTGATTTCAATTAAAATGAATGAGACTATAAAAAGGAAGTATGGGAAATGAACGCTCAATTGAAAACACCCTTATACCAAGCCTTATTGGATCATGCAGCCAAGCAGCCGATTTCCTTCCATGTTCCTGGGCATAAACAAGGCTTAATCAATCAACCTGAAGCAAATGCTGCTTTCAAGGACCTATTGCAAATCGACGCAACCGAGCTGACAGGCTTGGATGATTTACATGCAGCGGAAGACGTTATATTAGAAGCAGAAACGCTCTTAGCGAAGTTATATCAAACGGAAAAAAGTTTTTTCCTTGTCAATGGTTCCACTGTAGGCAACCTGGCGATGATTATGGCGGTCTGTGAGGAGGATGATCTGGTTCTCGTGCAACGGAATTGTCATAAATCCGTCTTGAATGCCTTGAAATTAACAAAAGCGAGACCTGTTTTTTTAGAGCCGGAATACAATCAGGAATGGAAAGCAGCCGGGGGCATCAAACTTGAAACTATTAAGGAAGCAATTAACCGCTATCCGGAAGCAAAAGCGATTATTTTGACCTATCCCAACTACTATGGATTGGTTAATGATTTAGAGGGAATCATTACGGTGGCCCATCTCCATCATATCCCAGTGCTTGTTGATGAGGCACACGGTCCTCATTTTATTATCGGTGACCCGTTTCCAGTTTCAGCAACAAAAATGGGGGCTGATATTGTAGTTCAGTCCGCCCATAAGACATTACCGGCAATGACAATGGGTTCTTTTTTACATATTAACAGTCAATTAATTAATCTGAACAAGGTTAAAGGATACCTGGGTATGCTTCAATCAAGCAGCCCCTCCTATCCGATTATGGCGTCACTAGATATCGCGAGGAATTATTTAGCTACATATGATGGGAAGGATTTATCTTTCTTTTTAACAAAGCTCAGCTGCTTTAAAGAGGAATTAAGCAAAATTCCAGCGATTAAAGTGTTGGATTTTCCAAATAATCAAGGTGATCCATTAAAAATAACGATACAATCCCGATGTGGATTAAGCGGTTTTGAGCTGCAAAACCGATTGGAAGAGCAGTCCATTTATCCAGAATTGGCAGACCCATACAATGTGCTACTTATTCTCCCTTTATTAAAAGCAGGACAGTGTTATCCGTTTGAAGCAGCTGCAGCAAAAATCAAACAGGCGCTTATTGATATACCTGTACAAGAACTAAAGGAAGATATTCATGTCGATAGGCAAAATATATCTGAGTTGGCAATTCCCTATAAAGACATGGAAAAACTAACTCAGAAAGAAGTCCTGATTGAAAAAGCATTAAACCTGGTATGTGCGGAAACGGTTATTCCTTATCCTCCAGGAATACCACTGCTTTTAAAGGGTGAAACAATAACAATAGACAAGCTTAACCAGCTCAATCTTCTTTTACAATCAGGAGCCAGGTTTCAAGGAAGCTCCTCGGTTAAAGAGGGCAGGATTAAGATTTTTAGCGCAACTTGAGATTTTTACAGTTTTGGAGGTTTTATTTTGAAGAAGAGCGGGACATTTATTACATTTGAAGGACCGGATGGGGCGGGAAAGACGACCATCATCAGGATGGTAGCGGAGCAGTTTACTAACGTTCTGCTTACGAGAGAACCAGGTGGTATTGATATCGCGGAGCAAATCCGCAGCGTCATTTTGTCGAAAGAGAACACGGCGATGGATCCGCGGACGGAGGCATTACTTTATGCGGCCGCGCGACGACAGCATTTGATTGAAAAAGTAAAACCAGCATTAGACAAAGGAAGAATTGTCTTATGTGACCGGTTTGTTGATAGTTCATTGGCTTATCAGGGTTATGCACGCGGTTTAGGAATAGATGAGGTATATTCGATTAATCAATTTGCCATCGAGGGCTTTATGCCGGAGTTAACGATCTACTTTGATATTGAACCAGAGCTCGGATTGCAACGGATTAACAAAAATAAAGGAAGAGAGATTAATCGGCTGGATTTAGAAGACCTTGAATTCCATGAAAAGGTTAGACAGGGGTATCAGCTATTAATGGAGCGTTTTCCCACGAGAATCGTTAAGGTTGATGCATCCGGTTCAGTAAACGAAGTCTATAAGCAAACAATCGAGCTGATTGAAAACAAGTTAGCAAAGAAGTAGTCTTCATTTGAAGGCTGCTTTTTTGCTAAAAAGAAATTATTAATGCTTTTCCAACCTATTACAAATGTAAGCAGGACGAGAACCTGTTATAATATAGGGAGAGGTAACCAGATTCGGAAAAATTGGAGAGAGGGTGGTTTGATGAAACTCATCATAGCAGTTGTTCAAGATCAGGATAGCAATCGTTTATCAAAGGCATTAGTAGACAATAATTTTAGGGCGACAAAATTAGCGAGTACAGGCGGATTTTTGAAATCGGGGAACACCACCTTTATGATTGGGACTGAAGATATTCGCGTTGATCGTGCTTTGCAAATTATTAAGGATAACTGCAGGTCCAGGGAACAGCTCGTTTCACCGGTTTCTCCAATGGGCGGGAATGCAGATTCCTATGTACCGTATCCGGTCGAAGTTGAGGTTGGCGGTGCGACGGTTTTCGTGCTTCCAATCGAGCAATACCTACAGTTTTAAATACCTTTGTGAGTGAGTGATAAATTTGGTGAAAACATGGGATCAACTAGAAGAATTGCAGCCAGCCGTCCTCCGAATGGTAAAAAACAGCTTGGTGAAAAATCGAGTAGCCCATGCGTACCTTTTTGAAGGCATGAAAGGGACAGGGAAAAAGGAAATAGGGTTGTTGTTCACGAAGGCTCTTTTTTGTGAATCGCTCATAGATGGCTATAAACCTTGCGAGGCATGTCATCATTGCCGCCGAATTAATAGCGGCAATCATCCTGATGTTCATATTGTTGAGCCGGAAGGCTTATCCATCAAAGTAGACCAAATCAGAAACCTGCAGGCTGAGTTTTCAAAAAAGGGAGTAGAATCGTTAAAAAAGGTTTACCTGTTATCAGGTGCAGATAAAATGAGTGTAAGTGCCTCAAATAGTTTGCTTAAGTTTCTTGAGGAACCAAGTGCAGAAACGGCGGCATTTTTATTAACCGAGCAGCCGCAGCAAATGCTGCCAACGATCCTTTCGAGATGTCAGATTCTAACATTTCAACCGCTTCCGCCTCAGGTTATGATTAAACAGCTTGTGGAAAACGGTGTTGATCCGGGAAAGGCCCCGCTGCTTGCGGAGCTGACCAATAATCTTGAGGAAGCAATACAATTAAATGTCGATGAATGGTTTGCACAAGCTCAAAAAATAGTGTTAAAATTATATGGAGTGTTGGAGAAGAATTCATTGGAGGCCATGGTAACACTTCAACAAGAATGGTTTCAACACTTTAAAGACAAAGAACAGCATCATCGCGGTTTAGAACTTTTTCTTCTTATATTTAAGGATTTACTATATATACAATTAGATAAGCAGGAGCAAATTGTTTTTAAAGCTGAAAGTGAGCGCTTAACACAATACGCCTTAAAAACATCGGGACGGCGCTTATCGAATCAAATGTCAGCTATTCTTGAGGCAAAACGAAAGCTCGAGAAGAATATGAATCCTCAGCTGATGATGGAACAGCTTGTGTTAAAATTGCAGGAGGGATCTTCATTTGTATGATGTTGTAGGAGTACGCTTTAAAAAGGCGGGGAAAATCTATTATTTTGACCCTGGAGACCTCTCAATTGAAAAGGATGACTTCGTGATTGTCGAAACAGTCCGCGGAGTGGAATATGGTAGGGCAGTTATCGCCCGAAAACAGGTTGAGGAGCATGATGTTGTCCTTCCATTAAAAAAGGTCGTCAGAATTGCTGACCAAAAGGACCGGATGATTGTCGAAGAGAATAAGCAGGCTGCCCATGAGGCTTATGAAGTTTGTAATGAGAAAGTGAATGAACATCAATTGGATATGAAGCTTGTTGATGTTGAATATACATTTGATCGAAATAAGATTATTTTCTACTTTACGGCTGATGGAAGAGTTGATTTTCGTGAGCTTGTGAAGGATCTAGCAGCTATTTTTCGGACACGGATTGAATTACGCCAGATTGGTGTCCGCGATGAAGCTAAAATGCTTGGCGGCATCGGTCCGTGCGGCAGAATGCTGTGCTGTTCTACTTTTTTAGGGGATTTTGACCCGGTTTCGATAAAAATGGCGAAGGACCAAAATTTATCATTAAATCCTACGAAAATATCCGGTCTCTGCGGCCGGCTGATGTGCTGTTTAAAATATGAAAATGATGAATATGAATCTGCAAAAGAGGCTTTGCCAGATTTAGGTGAAATCATTGAAACACCGCAGGGTACAGGGAAAGTAGTAGGATTAAATATTTTAGAACGGGTACTTCAAGTGGAACTTAAGGAACAAGAGCGGGTTCTGGAATATACCTTGGATGAAATCACTAAAGAAGGTGCCTTGTCGATACAATCCACAGATTAATGAGGTGGAAGAAGTGGATAAAAAAGAAATATTTGAGTCGGTAAGTAATATGGAAACACAAATTGGCAGTCTTTATCAGCAGCTTGGGGAATTAAAGCAGCATTTAGCTGAAATACTAGAAGAAAATCATTATTTGAAACTTGAAAATGAGCATCTAAGGCGCCGTTTAGATGTAACCACAGAGGAAAAGAAGGAAACAGATAGTAAAAAGAATGCAACTAATGCCGAAACCCCTGGCGTGAAGCCGTTTGATGTAGGGGAAGGATATGATAACCTCGCTCGTCTTTATCAAGAAGGGTTTCATATTTGCAACCTTCATTTCGGGAGCCTGCGGAAGGAAGGCGACTGTCTATTTTGTCTTTCCTTTCTTAATAAGAAATAACCTTAAGGAGGCTGAGAAAATCAGCCTCTCTTTTCATACATTTTTAGCTAAAAGGATGGATTTATGTGGTTAATTTAAAGGAAGATGAACGGCTCGATTATTTACTCGCAGAAAATTTAAGGATTATCCAAAGTCCTTCTGTTTTTGCCTTTTCACTTGATGCCGTTCTCTTGGCCCGGTTTGTTTATGTTCCGATTCAGAAAGGAAACTTACTGGACCTCTGCAGCGGGAATGGTGTGATTCCCTTATTTTTAAGTGCAAGGACAAAGGGGCAAATTACAGGTGTCGAAATTCAGGAGCGCCTATATGAAATGGCGGTAAGAAGCATCGCCTATAACGGTCTTGAAGATCGCCTCCAGATGGTTCACGGTGATATTAAGGAGATGGCGAAGCGGTTAGGCTATGGGAAGTTTGATGTCATTACCTGTAATCCCCCTTATTTTACGACACCGGAAGCGGGGGAAATCAATCCAAATGAACATCTGGCGATTGCCCGCCATGAAATACTTTGTACGCTGGAGGATGCCATCAAGGCCTCAAGCGACCTGGTTAGACAAGGCGGTAAGGTGGCATTCGTCCACCGCCCGGGCAGGTTAATCGATATCATTACCTTAATGCGCCGGTATAGGCTGGAACCGAAGCGGATACAATTTGTTTACCCGAAAATAGGGAAGGAAGCCAATACCCTCTTGATAGAAGCAATAAAGGATGGCAGCCCGGACTTGAAAATTCTCCCGCCCATCATTGTCTATAATGAAAACGATGAATATACACAAGAAATAAGAGCAATTTTATATGGAGAATAGCCATCACTATTTTTATGTATTGACCTGTACAGATGGCAGTCTTTATGGCGGCTACACGAATAATCTGGAACGGCGGATTAGGATGCACAATGAGGGAAAAGGGGCAAAATATACCCGCGGCCGCGGTCCGGTCCAATTAACCTATTTTAAAGGCTATCCTAATAAAAGTGACGCCTTAAGGGCGGAATACAATTTTAAACGATTACCGCGGAAGAAAAAGCTTGAGTTTTTATTAAAAGAAAATGGTGATGATCATGTGGCAGCAGAAGAGCTTTGAAAACGAGGAACATAAAGGAATACTTTACCTTGTTCCCACACCGATTGGAAATTTAGAGGATATGAGTTTCCGGGCAGTTAGAATCCTAAAAGAGGCAAATCTGATTGCCGCTGAAGATACACGGAACACGAAAAAGCTGTGCAATTACTTTAACATTGAAACTCCTGTTGTCAGCTATCATGAGCACAATAAGGAGTCAAGCGGTGAGAAGCTAATTCAAAGGGTGAAGGAAGGGTTAAAAATTGCGCTTGTCAGTGATGCCGGGATGCCGGCAATCTCTGACCCTGGGTATGAGCTAGTGGCAGCTGCAATTGAAGAAAGGGTCCCTGTGGTTCCGTTACCAGGTGCAAACGCGGCTTTAACCTCGTTAATTGCCTCAGGCCTAGCTTGCCAGCCCTTTTATTTTTATGGATTTTTAAACCGGAGCAAGAAAGAGAAGCGGGCGGAATTAGAGGCGTTAAAATGGCAGTCGGCGACGATCATCTTTTATGAGTCCCCGCATCGTCTTAAGGAAACATTAGCCATTATCCAAGAGGTTCTCGGAAATAGGAAGATAGCAATCTGCCGGGAGTTAACGAAAAAATATGAGGAATTTATTAGAGGCACGGTTGAAGAAGTAATTACTTGGGCCAGCCAAGATGAAATACGCGGAGAGTTTTGCTTGATTGTTGAAGGAACGGATGAACAGCAGGAGGAAGGACCAAGCTGGTGGCATGAGTTATCACTTGCGGAGCATGTTAATCACTATATTTCTGAAAAAGATATTCCTTCGAAAGAAGCGATTAAACAGACGGCTAAAGACCGGGGTATAAACAAAAGGGAAGTATATCAGGCCTATCATGTAGAAAATCAAGAGTAAAAAAAATCCAGCACGATAAAAGTGCTGGATTGTTCTTTATTTCGCTACTTCAAGATTGTTTTGAATTTCTTGGATTAATTGCTCTGCACCTTCACGGCTAAGAATTAATTTACCGTTGGCAAGTGTCATGTTATCATCAGAAACTTCACCAGTTACTTGGCAAGTCATGTTTGGCTTATATTTTTTTAGGATAATGCGCTCATCGTCAACATAGATTTCAAGAGCATCCTTTTCAGCAATACCAAGTGTACGTCTTAATTCAATCGGAATAACCACACGACCTAATTCATCAACTTTACGAACAATACCTGTAGATTTCATTTTTTCCTATCTCCTCTCGAGAATTAAAGATTATCTATCTATTTTTTATTCGTCATTTTTCGACAAATTTTTCATACCTTTATAATACAAGAAATTCCCATATCCGTCAATTATTTTATTTTAAAAAATTTTATTTTTTTTTGCTATCAAACGAACTGTTGGTTTACCAAGGGTTAATAGAATCATTTTGTTATTGTAATGATTATCGAGGCGCAACGATAATCATTATTAATAATTCTACATTTCGACAAGATTCTACAATAAATTGGCTCCCTATTAATATTGTTTCGTTAGGTCTAACCCCTTTTTGGGTGTATTAGGTAAAATATTTAAATTACTGGAATTGCAGCAGTAACGGTTTCTTGCACAAAAGTTTATTTTTCGGTATATTTTGATGATAGAAGCGGGAAAACGAGGCAATAATGATTTAATGAGGTTTGTGATTGCCTGCCTAATAGGAGGGGTTTTAATGGAGGAAAAATTAAAGACTTTTTATCTAACGACACCAATTTACTATCCAAGCGGAAATTTACATATTGGACATGCGTATACGACAGTTGCAGGTGATGCAATGGCGCGTTATAAGAGGCTGCGCGGCTATGATGTTATGTATTTAACGGGTACGGATGAACATGGGCAGAAAATTCAGCGTAAGGCGGAGGAAGCGGGAATTACACCGCAGCAATACGTTGATGGAATTGTTGATGGCATTAAAAAGCTTTGGAAGAAGCTCGATATTTCCTATGACGATTTTATCCGGACTACTGAGGAAAGACATAAGCAAATTGTCGAAAAGATTTTTGCAAGACTGCTCGAACAAGGGGATATTTATCTCGATCAGTATGAAGGGTGGTATTGTACTCCGTGTGAAGCGTTTTATACTGACCGCCAGCTCGTAGACGGCAATTGTCCGGATTGCGGCCGTCCAGTTGAAAAGGTAAAAGAAGAGTCATACTTTTTTAGAATGAGTAAGTATGTTGATCGATTATTACAGTATTATGAGGAGAATCCTGACTTTATCCAGCCAGAATCCCGTAAAAATGAAATGATTAATAACTTTATCAAACCAGGTCTTGAGGACTTAGCTGTATCAAGGACAACGTTTGACTGGGGCATTAAGGTTCCGGGGGATCCGAAGCATGTAATTTATGTTTGGATTGATGCGCTCTCCAACTATATAACGGCCCTTGGTTATGGCACAGATCATGATTCTAAGTATTTGAATTATTGGCCGGCAGATGTTCATCTTGTCGGGAAAGAAATTGTTCGTTTCCATACGATTTATTGGCCAATTATGTTGATGGCCCTTGAGGTGCCACTTCCAAAGAAAGTGTTTGCCCATGGCTGGCTGTTGATGAAGGACGGAAAAATGTCCAAGTCGAAAGGAAACGTCGTTGACCCGGTTACGTTAATTGACCGCTACGGCCTTGATGCACTTCGCTATTACTTATTAAGAGAAGTACCTTTTGGTGCTGATGGTGTGTTCACGCCTGAGGGATTTGTCGAAAGAATTAACTTTGACCTTGCTAATGACCTTGGGAATCTCTTAAATCGAACGGTTGCGATGATTGAAAAGTATTTTAATGGTGTCATTCCTGAATATGCCGGATCCGTTGGTGAATTCGATGCGGCATTGCTGAAAGTAAATCGTGAAACGGTAGCCAAATACGAGGAAGCCATGGAGAAAATGGAGTTCTCAGTTGCATTAACCTCAATTTGGCAATTAGTCAGCCGGACAAATAAATATATCGATGAAACAAAGCCGTGGGCATTGGCTAAGGATGAGGAACAAAAAGGGGAGCTCGCAAGTGTTATGGTTCACTTAGCTGAATCATTGCGCCGAATTGCGATTCTGTTACAGCCGTTTTTAACACGGACACCGAATGGAATCTTTACACAATTGGGCATTCAGGATGAAATGCTTAAAGCTTGGGACGGCCTTGAAAGCTTCGGGAGAATTCCAAGCGGCACTATCGTTAAAAAGGATGCGCCGCTTTTCCCAAGACTTGAAATTGCCGATGAGGTGGCATTCATTAAAACGAAAATGCAAGGCGGCGATACTGCGGTACAGGCACCAGCAGCAGAAGCAGAAGCACAGAAAGAGGAAAAGCCGGAAGCCATTGATGAAATCGCAATAGATGATTTTATGAAAATTGATTTGCGGGTGGCCGAAGTTATCCAGGCGGAGCCGGTTAAAAAGACAGATAAACTTCTGAAGCTGCAGCTCGATCTTGGCTATGAAAAACGGCAAGTTGTTTCGGGGATTGCTCAGTATTATAAGCCGGAAGAGTTGGTCGGGCGGAAAGTGATTTGTATTACAAACTTAAAGCCAGTTAAACTACGTGGTGAATTATCACAAGGAATGATTTTGGCAGGATCAAAAGATGGCCAGCTTTCCCTGGCAACCGTTGACCAAACATTGCAAAATGGAGCAAAGGTAAAATAAATTTTTATAAAGCGTCTGAATAAGGCGCTTTTTATTTTGCGAAATGTCTAGCTCCAGCGCCCTAGCGGCTAATGTCCTTCGCTCTCCGCCCTACGATAAGTCAACATCGAATCGCTAACGCTCTTCGTGTTTCCTTTATCTCAGTTGGAGCGCTCCAGGCCATACGCCGCTGAACAGGGCGCTTGCGCTTTTCAATGTTCCACGTGTAACAATTTTCGGGACATTTCTATTTTTTTTATATGGAAAGGAGTTTAATCTATGTTATTCGACACGCATGCACATTTAAATGATAGTCAATATAACGAGGATTTGCTGGAAGTGATTGAAAGGGCGCAGCACGAGGGAGTTTCAAATATGGTCGTTGTCGGTTTCGATCGGCCGACGATAGGGCGCGCGATGGAACTAGCCGAAAGCTATGAATTTATATACGCCTGCGTTGGCTGGCATCCAGTCGATGCCATCGACATGACCGACGAGGATTTAGTCTGGATTGAGGAATTGGCTTCCCACCCAAAGGTTGTCGCAATTGGCGAAATGGGCTTGGATTACCACTGGGACAAGTCCCCTAAGGAGATCCAAAAAGAGGTCTTCCGCAAACAAATTCAGCTTGCAAAAAAAGTGAAGCTGCCCATTGTCATTCACAATCGCGAGGCAACCGCAGATATCGTGGAAATATTGAAGGAAGAAGGGGCAGAGGAAGTCGGGGGCATCATGCATTGCTTTAGCGGCAGCCCTGAAGTTGCCAAGGAATGTGTGAAAATGAACTTTTATATTTCTCTTGGCGGTCCAGTAACCTTTAAAAATGCCAAGAAGCCGAAGGAAGTGGCGGCTGAAATTCCATTAGATAAACTGTTAATCGAAACAGACTGCCCGTATTTAGCCCCGCATCCTTTTCGTGGTAAACGAAATGAACCGGGGTATGTCAGACTTGTTGCTGAGGAAATTGCCGAAATAAAAGGGTTGACATTTGCAGAAGTGGCGGAGACAACGACACGAAATGCTAAAAAATTATTCGCCATAAAGTGATAAAGGAAATTGTCGAAGCGACAGAAAGCTTGTCTTAATTTTTTCTAATAACAAAAAGTTCTACACGTCTCCTTTTCAACATAGGATAATCATGTCGATAAGTTTTTCTTTGCATTGTTTCCAGTATTGTGCATAATTAGAAATACATTCACAGGATATAGCAGGGATTGACAGCCGACAACATGATAGAATAATCTCTCTGAGAAAAAGGAGGCGTTTTTCATCGTATTCAAACACATGAAAAACCTGTTTTCTATGTCTTGGAGCGGGAGGTCATTGACCATTGTCTTTGCTAGTTTTATAGTGTTGCTAACAGCGCTTGGGATTCTTTTTTTTGAAGGATCAAAGAATACTGTAGCAATTACACTAAATGGCGAGCAACAGGTCGTAAAAACGCATGCAGAAACCGTCGAAGAATTATTAGATGAACTGGATGTATCACCTCGCTCACAGGACTACTTGTCTCCAACGGCCAATATGAAGGTGACAGACCACCTTAAGGTTGTTTGGAAACAGGCAAACAAGGTTCAAATTGTCAAAGACAACGAGGAGAAAACCGTCTGGACTACAGCCGCAACAGTGGCTGAGCTCCTAGCAGAGCAGAAAATTATTTTGAAGGAACAGGATCAAATTTCACCTAAACCACAATCGGCAATAAAAGATAAGATGAATATTGCGATTAACATCGCTCACCATCTTACTTTAGTGGACGGTGGGAAAGAACAGCAAGTTTGGGCCACTTCGGCTACGGTCGCTGACTTTTTAACGCAGCAGGGCATCCAGCTAAATGAATTAGACCGAGTTGAACCTTCATTAACAGAAACCATCACAGGGAATGGTGTTGTTAACGTCATTCGAGTAGAAAAAGTCACCGATGTAGTGGAAGAACCCGTTCAGTTTGCCGTGGTTACCAAAAAGGATGAAAGCCTGGAAAAAGGGAAAGAAAAAATTATTACTAATGGCAAGCGTGGCCGTGTGTCGAAACAATATGAAGTCGTGCTTGAAAATGGCAAAGAAGTAGCAAGGAAACTGATAAGTGAGCAGAATATTACTCAAAAACAGGATAAAGTGGTGGCTGTTGGAATGAAGGATACGGCCATGCAGGTATCGCGCGGAGCTGCCGAAACGGGAACCGAGTTTTACGTGACAGCAACTGCCTATACAGCTTTCTGCAATGGTTGTTCAGGGCGGACGGCAACAGGTTTAAACCTCCGGGCTAACCCGAACATGAAAGTAATTGCTGTCGACCCAAGAGTCATTCCGCTCGGAACAAAGGTGTATGTGGAAGGCTATGGCTATGCTGTCGCGGCTGACACGGGCGGTGCGATTAAAGGGTATAAAATTGATTTATTTATGCCGTCGAATTCGGATTGTTACCGCTGGGGGCGCAAGAAAGTAAAGATAAAAATTTTACAGTAATTTTTACTAAGATGCAGAGGATAACATACTCCTCTGCATTTTGCTTTTTCCCTAAAATTCTTTATACTTACATCGTTAGATAATTGTTTTTCTTACTTTCATTGTATGAATCAGTTTAATAATATAGACGATGGACATTACAAAATTGTTTCAGGTTTTTTTCAAATTTTTATTTTATGTTACGGAGGCTTTCGTTTTAGCATGAAGATTAAAGAAGTTATTGTTGTTGAAGGAAAAGATGATACAACGGCGATCAAAAGAGCTGTTGATGCTGATACCATTGAAACAAACGGGTCTGCAGTAAATGAAGCCACCATTGATAGTGTAAGAAGGGCCCAGGAAACACGCGGTGTAATCATTTTCACAGACCCGGATTATCCTGGCGAAAAAATTAGAAAGACAATTGCAGCTAGTGTTTCAGGCTGTAAACATGCGTTTTTAGCGAAAGAAGAGGCGATTGCTAAAGGCGGTAAAGGCCTCGGTGTTGAACATGCCAGCCCTAAGGCAATCAGAGAGGCCTTGAAGGATGCCCAAATCATGCATGAGTCAATATCAGAAGAAATAACGCAGGAAGATTTACTGAGCGCAGGTCTTATTGGCGGCGAAGGAGCAAAAGACCGAAGAATCATGCTTGGTAAGCTTTTAAAAATTGGCTATACAAATGGAAAACAACTGCATAAGCGCTTAATGATGTTCCAAATTAGCAGACAGGAATTTGCAGAAGCACTAAGCGTTGTACGTCAGGAGGAACAAAAATGAATAAAGATATCGCTACCCCTGTGAGGACAAGAGCAATACTCGAAAAGTACGGTTTTTCTTTTAAGAAAAGCCTTGGTCAAAACTTTTTAATTGATACCAATATCTTAAAAAAAATTGTCAGCTTTGCAGATCTGAATGAAAATTCTGGAGCAATTGAAATTGGTCCGGGGATTGGTGCACTCACCGAACAGCTTGCCCGAACGAGTAAAAAGGTCGTAGCCTTCGAAATTGACCAAAGATTATTACCGATTTTAAAGGACACCCTTTCACCGTATCCAAATGTGAACATCATTCATAAGGATGTATTAGAAGCGGATGTCCAGGCTGTATTTGCTGAAGAATTTAGCGGGATTGAGGATGTTATGGTAGTAGCCAATTTACCTTACTACGTGACGACGCCCATCATTATGAAGCTTTTGGAGGACAAGCTGCCCATTAGAGGGATTGTTTGTATGCTTCAAAAAGAGGTAGCTGACCGCATATCGGCTCGGCCAGGAACGAAGGAATACGGCTCGCTTTCAATTGCGATCCAATATTACACAGAAGCAGAGACGGTCATGATTGTCCCGAAAACAGTATTTGTCCCACAGCCGAATGTCGATTCTGCGGTAATTAGACTAACAAAACGGGAGAAGCCTGCTGTGACTGTAAAAGATGAGGATTTCTTCTTTCAAATTACAAGATCTTGCTTTGCTCAAAGGAGAAAAACACTGCTCAACAATCTAACAAGCCAACTGCCTGATGGGAAACAAAAGAAGGAGTCTATCCTCGCTGCACTGAATGTGTGTGGGATTGAACCATCAAGAAGAGGCGAGACCCTTTCCTTAGAGGAATTTGGCCGATTAAGTGATGAACTATACCCTTATTTTCATTAGACCCATTTCGATTAATAATTACTTGCGATATTGCCTTAAAAAGCTTGGAGGAACTTATCTTCAAGCTTTTTTGTCTTAAAAATCTCCATGAGGACAAAAATCGGGGTTACCAAGTCAAACCTGTCATCATGACTGTCTCATGAGGACAAAAATTGAGGTTACCAACCCAAACCTGTCCTCATGACCGTCTCATGAGGACAAAAATCGGGGTTACCAAGCCAAACCTGTCCTCATGACCGCCCAATGAGGACAAAAACTGGGGTTACCAAGCCAAACCTGTCCTCATGACCGCCCAATGAGGACAAAAATCGGGGTTACCAAGTCAAACCTGTCCTCATGACCGCCCCATGAGGACAAAAATCGAGGTTACCAAGCCAAACCTGTCCTCATGACCGTCTCATGAGGACAAAAACAAGGGTATTAAACTGCTTTTATAAACACTAAATCCAGATTTTTTTTCACGTGGACATCGTTGTTTGCATAGCCTATGAGAGAAACCCTATATGAAAGGCCTTTTTGCTGGTCTTATTGGAGTGACGGCGGTGGATATAAACATAAATGATATTGTCGGTAGAAAATCATATAGCTGTGATATTCTATTTCGTGTTATTGATATACGCATAATCAACGGCCAGAAATTTGCCATCCTTTATGGTGAGGATTTCCGCCTGGCAGCAGATGCCCCTTACGCTGATTTGGTAATCGTTAATCAAAATGAAAGGGTGAAGCTGAGACAGGAATACAGGACGCTTGAGGAACAGTCGTTAAGGCTTTTCACCCAGGATGTTGATTTATTGAAATCCAGGCAGGAATATGATGCTACGAACGGCTATGCAAACCCAAGGAGTTATTTCCAAATCCCGGGAAGGGTTCTCCATTTGGACGGGGATCCAGCTTATTTGAAAAAATGTATGGCATTATATGAGAAAATTGGCGTACCTGTTTTGGGCATCCATTGTAATGAAAAGGAAATGGCTGACAAGATTGGTGGATTGATGGATCAATATCGCCCGGACATTCTCGTCATTACAGGACATGATGCCTATTCAAAGGCGAAGGGAAAGATGACGGATATTAACGCCTATCGCCATTCGAAACATTTCGTGCAGACGGTCAATGAGGCACGAAAAAAGGTCCCTCATTTAGATCAACTGGTCATCTTTGCAGGCGCCTGCCAATCCCATTTTGAATCGCTTATTCACGCAGGTGCAAACTTTGCCAGCTCACCATCAAGAATTAATATTCATGCACTTGACCCAGTCTATATCGTCGCAAAAATAAGCTTTACCCCGTTTATGGAAAGAATTAACGTTTGGGATGTCTTGCGGAATACATTAACGGGAGATAAGGGGCTCGGCGGGCTGGAAACAAAAGGTGTATTACGCACCGGGATGCCCTACCGGCCGATTCAGGAAATGGAGGAATAAGCCTTTAAGTTTGAGGGCTTATTTCTTTTGGGAAAAGGGGCGGAGCGCCGCAGAAATGAATCGGAATATCCAACTTAAGTGGGTATTATGGGTTTATTGCTTGGAATTGGGCGAATCTAGCTCTACTCACACCGCCCTTATTGACAAGGATGGTTCTCTCAACATTCTCCCGTAAAAATGCTGGCTTGTAGCACTATATACATTTTCATGGAAAGGAATTGTCAATGTCGGATACATAATCCATTTTAAATAAGGCAACAATAGAAATGTTGAAAATTAGTAGAAAAAGTAGAATAAAAAATGTTGACAATCTTTTTGTGGTACTGATATAATTTATGTTTTTGTTTGACAGAACTATGTCAGTGTGTTATACTTTACATAGTGAGGTGGACCGAATGCCAAAAACCTTAGCCGATATCAAAAAGGCTCTTGACACGAATTTAGGGAAAAGATTATTGCTAAAAGCAAACGGGGGTCGAAGGAAAACAATCGAACGTTCCGGTGTTTTAGCAGAAACTTACCCATCTGTATTTGTTATTGAATTAGATCAAGACGAAAATTCATTCGAGCGTGTTTCTTACAGCTATGCGGATGTATTAACGGAAACAGTGCAAATTACCTTCTACGATGATGCAGCAGGACATGTAGCTTTAAGCTAGTATATAAGCAATGACTGGCAGTAAACATAACGTTTACTGCCTTTTGCTATTCTTTAGGCTGTGTTAAAGCACAATGTTGATTGGAGTGGAAGGCGCGAGACTCCTGCGGGAGCAGCGGGACAGGTGAGACCCCGCAGGCGCTTTAGCGCCGAGGAGGCTCACCGCCCGCCCCGCGAACCGCTCGCGCCTGGAACGGAAATCAACATTCACTTTTAACACAGCTATTCTTTAAAAGACCTTTTATTGGAATGATGAAAATTCCCCTTTATCTCATACTAAGAATGCTGTGGTATGAAAGGGGTTGTTTAGATGGGCAGAAGAAGAGGTATCATGTCTGATCGGTTTAAAGAGGAACTTGCTAAAGAACTTGGTTTCTATGACGTCGTTCAAAAAGAGGGATGGGGCGGTATTCGTGCCAGGGATGCAGGGAATATGGTAAAGCGTGCCATAGAACTTGCGGAAGAACAGCTGACCAATCAGAACCCGAAGTCGTAATTTCTAGAAAAGGCACTTCCGCATTTTATTTAAACAAATCGATGCCACGGCCGGGCCAGAGAGGTTCCATCTCTGGCCTTAAAATTGTTTATTTTTACGGCAATTCGTCCCTTTTGCCTGTGATAAAATAATAAAATTGTTAGGATATATCATATCTGACGTCTTACATGTATCATTTTGTGGTAAAATAGGACAAAATGTGGATTTTCGGGAAGTGAAAAAGCGAAAGCGCCTTGAGGGGCTAGGAGGCTTTCGCTGGGCATGGATATTATAAAAGTAGGTGGACGTAGTGAAGCTTTTAGTCAAGGCACCGGCCAAAATAAATTTGGCATTAGATGTTTTACATAAACGTTCCGATGGCTTCCATGAGGTGGAAATGATTATGACCACGATTGATTTGGCAGACCGGGTTGAACTAACCTTATTAAATCAAGATAAAATACATATTCTCTCCCATAATCGTTACGTACCGGATGATCAGCGAAACTTAGCCTATCAAGCAGCACAGCTATTAAAGACTAGGTTTAATGTAGAAAAGGGCGTAATGATTTCGATTGAAAAAATGATCCCTGTTGCTGCAGGGCTTGCTGGGGGCAGCAGTGATGCTGCTGCCACTTTAAGAGGATTAAATAAGCTTTGGGACCTTGGGTTAACCATAGACGAATTAGCAGAGCTTGGCTCAGAAATCGGTTCGGATGTTTCTTTTTGTGTCTATGGAGGCACAGCCCTGGCAAAGGGGAGAGGGGAAATCATCACGGAGCTGCCTGCACCGCCGACATGCTGGGTAATCCTTGCCAAGCCCTTCATTGGAGTATCGACAGCAGAAGTCTACCGCAGACTTGATATAAATGGTATGGATCATCCGGACATAAAGGAAATGATTGCGGCAATTACCCAACAAAACTATCAAGAGGTTTGCAGAAATCTAGGAAACGTTCTAGAAGATGTCACCCTAAACCTGCATCCGGAAGTTGCGCAAATAAAAGACCAAATGAAGCGTTTTGGAGCAGATGCGGTCTTAATGAGCGGCAGTGGACCAACCGTATTTGGAATTGTCCAGCATGATTCGCGAATGCACCGCATCTATAATGGACTAAGAGGCTTCTGTGATCAAGTATTCGCTGTTCGCTTGCTTGGAGACCGGCACACACTTGATTAAAGACGTATAATGATGCTACTATTGAATGAGAATATTCGGTTTTTGGAGGCAAGAGATGAAATTTCGCCGCAGTGAACGTTTGATTGATATGACGAATTATTTACTGGATCATCCGCGTCAGCTAGTACCGCTTACGGTGTTTGCTGAGCGTTATTCTTCTGCCAAGTCTTCCATCAGCGAAGATTTAGCGATTGTGAAGGAAACTTTTGAAAAAAGGGGAATTGGAACCCTGCAAACCGTCCCAGGGGCTGCTGGCGGTGTCAAATTCTTTGTCAAAGTAAGCCAAGAAAAGGCAGCACCTTTTGTTGATGAATTGTGTGAATTAATTGCCAATCCCGAAAGGCTGTTACCTGGCGGCTATTTATATTTAACCGATATTTTAGGAGACCCTCAGGTAGTGCAAAAGGCCGGGCGCATCATTGCATCCGCATATGCCGAAGCCAAAATTGATGTTGTTATGACTGTTGCAACAAAAGGGATTCCCCTTGCCTATGCTGTCGCAAGTCAACTGAATGTCCCTGTTGTGATTGTCCGGAGGGATAATAAAGTCACCGAGGGACCAACAGTTAGCATTAATTACGTGTCCGGTTCAGCCAAGAGGATTCAAACGATGGTCCTATCAAAAAAGAGCATGAAACAGGATTCCCGTGTTCTGATTGTCGATGATTTCATGAAGGCTGGCGGAACGGTAATGGGGATGATCAGCATGCTGGAAGAATTTAATTCCCATTTGGCTGGTATTGCTGTCCTAGTAGAAGATGAAAAAATCCAGGAACGGTTAGTGGATGAATATTTATCGCTCGTTCAGCTGTCAGACATCGATGTAAAAGAGAAAAAGATTAATGTCCAAGCGGGAAATTATCTCAACATTTGGAGGGATTAATATGAAAGCAATTCAAACGAATCAAGCACCAGCTGCGATTGGTCCTTATTCTCAAGGAATCGTAGTGAATAATCTATTTTATAGCTCTGGACAAATTCCGTTAACAGTTGAAGGAACGATGGTTGCTGGTGATATTAAAGACCAGACCCATCAGGTTTTTCAAAATTTGCAGGCTGTCCTAAGTGAAGCAGGTGCTTCCCTTGAAACAGTTATAAAAGCAACTGTCTTTATCAAAGATATGAATGATTTTGCTGCAGTAAATGAAGTGTACGGTGAATATTTCAATGTCCATAAACCAGCCCGCTCCTGTGTAGAGGTCGCGCGATTGCCGAAAGATGCGTTAGTTGAAATTGAAGTTGTCGCACTCGTAAAGTAAATAGATGTTTATTAACTGAAAAACAAGGACTAATCTACCTAAACTTGTCAGTGAAATGCCGTTTTTTACAAAAGTTCACTAATTTGTCGTAATTTTTCTAAAATATTTTGAATATAAAGAAGGATTCCTGAGTAAAATGTTGAATTTAATTATTTAGCATTTTATCTAACAAAAAAGGGTGTGAGCACATGGAAGTAACTGACGTAAGATTACGCCGGGTTAACACGGATGGAAGAATGAGAGCGATTGCATCTATTACATTAGATAATGAATTTGTTGTCCATGATATTCGTGTTATCGACGGAAACAACGGTTTATTTGTAGCTATGCCAAGTAAACGTACTCCAGATGGAGAATTTCGTGACATTGCGCATCCAATTAATTCAGGAACACGCGGCAAAATCCAAGAAGCTGTTTTGGCTGAATACCATCGTTTAGGTGAATTGGAAGTAGAATTTGAAGAAGCCGGAGCTTCCTGAGGATTTTAACAACTAGGGCCTTTTCTTCTCCAGAAGGCTCTTTTTTATTTTGAAAAAATCTCCACATCGACTCAAGTCTATACCTTCGCTTTTCTCCCCAAAATATACATAATATTATAAAATTAGACAGTTATTGTTCATTCCTTGAAATGAGAGGCCATTTACGTTAATATTTTTAATGGATAAAAAGGTGAAATTGGAGGACTAGAACATGCCCAATCGTTATGCTGTGATTTTGGCCGCGGGGCAAGGAACGCGGATGAAATCTAAGCTATATAAAGTACTGCACCCAGTATGCGGCAAACCAATGGTTCAACATGTTGTTGATCAAATTACAAAGCTAAATATACAAGAAATGGTGACTATTATTGGTCATGGAGCAGAGATGGTTCAATCCCAATTAGGTGCCAGCAGTCAATATGCTTTGCAGGATACTCAGCTGGGAACAGCCCATGCAGTCATGCAGGCAGAGAATATGCTCGCAACTAAAGAAGGTGTTACCATTGTCGTCTGCGGTGATACCCCATTAATTACAGCGGAAACGATGGAAGCCCTTTTTACACATCACGAAGAATTAAAGGCAAAGGCTACCATACTCACTGCAAAAATCACTGACCCAACAGGCTACGGGCGAATTATTCGCAATGAAAACGGCCTTGTTGAAAAAATTGTTGAGCATAAGGACGCAACAGATGCTGAACGGAAGATAAATGAAATCAATACAGGAACTTATTGTTTTGATAATCAGGCTTTATTTGAGGCGTTAAGAAATGTTTCTAATGACAACGTTCAAGGTGAATACTATTTACCAGATGTTATTGAAATTCTTAAAAACCAGGGTGAAGTTGTTACAGCCTATATAACAAATGAATTTGCAGAAACGATAGGTGTTAATGATCGGGTTGCATTGGCGGAAGCAGAACGGATTATGCAGAGCCGGACGAATGAAGCCCATATGCGTAATGGGGTAACAATTATTGACCCGCAGAACACCTATATCGAAACAGATGTCGAAATTGGCCAGGATACTGTTATTTATCCAGGAACGATGATAAAAGGAAAAACAAAGATCGGTTCCGACTGTCAAATTGGTCCCAACTCAGAAATTGATTCCTGTGAAATTGGCAATGAAACTGTTGTCCGGCAATCGGCAGTCCATAAAAGCTTAATTGGCGCCCATGTCAACATCGGGCCATTCGCCCATATCAGACCGGATTCAACCATTCATGATGAGGTGAAAATTGGTAACTTCGTCGAAATTAAGAAGGCTGTCTTCGGAACTGGGAGCAAAGCCTCACATCTAAGTTATATTGGTGACGCGGAGGTTGGCAGTAATGTCAACATCGGCTGCGGTTCCATTACAGTGAATTACGACGGTAAGAATAAATTTTTAACTAAAATTGAAGATGATGTCTTTATCGGCTGTAACTCCAATCTAGTTGCCCCTGTTACAATTGGAAAGGGATCATATGTGGCTGCTGGTTCCACAATTACAAAGAATGTACCAAGTGAAGCTTTGTCGATTGCCCGTGCACAGCAAGTCAATAAGGAAAATTACGTTCAAAAGCTTAATTTAAAGAAATAAGCAAAAATAATTGGAGGGCACAAATGTCTAATCAATATTTAGATCCGAACTTAAAGGTATTCAGTTTAAATTCAAATATTCCGCTTGCACAAGAAATTGCCAAGGTTATCGGCGTGGAACTTGGAAAATGTTCCGTCTCAAAGTTTAGTGATGGAGAAATCCAAATTAATATTGAAGAAAGTATCCGCGGCTGTGACGTGTATGTGATTCAATCAACTAGCTTACCTGTAAATGACAATATTATGGAATTGTTAATCATGATTGATGCCTTAAAAAGAGCATCTGCGAAAACAATTAACATTGTCATGCCTTACTATGGCTATGCCCGTCAGGACCGTAAGGCACGTGCTCGTGAACCGATTACCGCTAAATTGGTGGCAAATCTGCTTGAGACTGCCGGAGCAACAAGGGTGATCTGTCTTGATTTACATGCGCCGCAAATTCAAGGTTTCTTTGATATTCCAATTGACCACCTAATGGGTGTGCCGATTTTGTCAGAATACTTTAAGAACAAGGAATTGAATGGTGATATTGTAATTGTTTCCCCAGATCATGGCGGTGTAACAAGAGCAAGGAAAATGGCAGAACGCTTAAAAGCACCAATTGCGATTATTGACAAACGCCGTCCAAGACCGAATGTGGCGGAAGTCATGAACATCGTCGGTAACATTGAAGGAAAAGTAGCAATCCTGATTGATGATATTATCGATACGGCAGGAACGATTACACTTGCAGCCAATGCCTTAGTAGAAAATGGGGCGGCAGAAGTATATGCTTGCTGTACACATCCAGTATTATCAGGTCCAGCGATTGAAAGAATTGAAAACTCAAAAATAAAAGAATTAGTCGTTACGAACTCTATTCAACTTCCGGAAGAGAAAAAGACTGATAAAATTATTCATCTATCGGTTGCACCGTTAATTGGCGAAGCGATTATCCGCGTCCACGAAGAGCAATCAGTAAGTACGCTTTTTGATTAAATAATGTTTAGTTCCTCCTCTTTTAGGGTATTTCTATATAGATAGTTGTATCTAAAATAGGAAGGTGACAAACAATGAGTACAGTCTTACAAGCGAATGAACGGAAAGAGTTACGCCGCTCAGCATTGCGGAAAATTAGAGATAATGGCAATATTCCTGCAATCATTTACGGTTCGAAAGTAGAAAGCAAACCGGTATATATCAGCTCAGCTGATTTAACCAAAACGATGCGCACAGTCGGCAGAAATGGAGTTATTTCCCTTGATATCAATGGCAGTAAACAGGATGTCATTTTAACCGAATATCAAGAGAACTTTATAAAAAATGAAATCATCCATGTTGATTTTCTTGCCGTTGATAAGTCATCAAAAATTACAGTGAATGTAAGGGTTGTCCTCACGGGTGAGGCAGCAGGAGTAAAGGATGGCGGGGTCCTGCAGCAGCCATTCCATGAGCTATCGGTTACGACTACACCAGACAAAATTCCGCAGCAAATTGAAGTGGATGTTACCAGCTTGCAAGTAGGCGACACACTGACAGTTGCTGATATTCCATATCAAGGTACAGAGTTTGAAATCAATCATGATGAAGTCGATGTGGTCGCATCCATTCTGCCTCCAAAGGCAGAAGAAGAAATAAATGCGGGTGAGCAGCAAGAAGAAGGCCACCCTGACAATGAAGAAGGCAGAGAAACAACTCCGGAATAGATAAGCGGACGTAACCTTAAAAAAGGTTACGTCTTTTGTCGCATAATATAGAGTAGGAGAAAAAATGATGTTTCGAAAATTTTTTAAAAGGTTGGCTAAACCGGAGGAGGTAGGGGGCCCGATGAAATTAATCGTTGGTTTAGGTAACCCTGGAAAACAGTATGAACATACAAGGCACAACATTGGCTTTGATGTCATTGATGCCTTATCAAGTCAATTGAATATCCCGCTAACACAATCCAAATTTAAGGGACTGTACGGAACGGGATTACATAAAGGGGAAAAGGTATTACTATTAAAACCGCTAACCTATATGAATTTATCGGGAGAATCGATTCGAGCTGTCATGGATTACTACCAAATAGACATCGAAGACCTGCTTGTTATTTATGATGACCTTGATTTACCAGTTGGGAAAATCAGGCTCCGCCAAAAGGGAAGCCCGGGCGGACACAATGGCATAAAATCAACCGTCGCTCACCTGGGCACGCAGCAATTTAATCGCATTCGGATAGGCATTGACCGCCCTCTGCCAGGGACGATTAGTGTTCCTGATTACGTTCTCGGCCGTTTCCGACCGGATGAGAAGGCGCTTACTGAGGAATCCTTGAAAAAAAGTGCTGACTCTTGCCTTGCATGGCTGGAGAAGCCTTTTCTTCAAGTTATGAATGAATTTAATCAGTAATTTCTTCATGATACAAGTCCTTCTTTCATACAATAAAGCAATCCAATAATTTATTGAATGTTAGTTGATAGAGAAGTACGTATACACGTTGAATAAGTTCCCTCGCTAAAGTTAATACTAATAAGGAATCATAGATTAGGGAGGGACCAGCGTGGCCATCCATTACCATTGCAGGCATTGTGGTACAAAACTAGGGTCTATTGATAGAACTTCCGTCCACTCAGAAACTCTTGGGCTTCATAAACTGACGGACCAAGAAAGACAGGAAATGGTTGCATATGACGTAACCGGCGATATCCATATCACAGCTATATGTGAGGACTGTCAAGAAGCTTTAGAACGGAATCCTGATTACCACCAATACGATTTTCTTATTCACTAATTTTTTGCTTTGGATTTACCTCCAAAGCGTTTTTCTATTTATAATTTTCTACTACCAAAATGATATATTTTTAAAGGAAGGGAGGAGAACCGCTTGAACGGATTAAAGTCCTTATTCCTCCAGCAGGAAGATATCCACTCCGTTATTGCCGGCGTGGAAGAAGGGTTGAAAGAACAGTTGATTGCGGGTTTATCAGGTTCATCTAGAACGGTCATGACCGCTGCTATTTACGAACAAATGGAAAGGCCAATCATCCTGGTAACCCACAATCTTTTACAAGCACAAAAACTCTATGACGATATTGCCAATCTATTAGGGGAGAATGAGGTTTTTCTTTTCCCAGCGAACGAATTAATAGCCGCAGAGCTAAGCGTTGCCAGCCCAGAATTAAAGGCACAAAGAATCGAAGCCTTAAATCACTGGTCGCGGTTTAATCGAGGAGTATTAATTGTCCCTATTGCCGGGTTAAAGAAAATCATACCCCCTAAGGCATTGTGGAAGCAATATCAGCTGTCCATCAAACTAGGGGAAGACATCAATATTGAAAAGTTATTATCAACATTTGTCAAAATGGGTTATGTACGGGCGGAAATGATAACAACCCCGGGGGAATTCAGTGTCAGGGGCGGAATTATTGATATTTACCCGCTTACCGAAGCAAACCCGCTGAGAATCGAATTATTTGACACGGAAGTAGATTCAATTCGTTACTTTTCTCTTGAGGACCAGCGTTCCAAAGAGAAAGTAAGTGAGGTATTGGTTGGTCCGGCAACTGAAATCCTGCTAGAAGACGAGGATTACGGCAGGGTTATTGCTAAGCTTGAAGATGGCTTGGCTAGCAGCCTTAGAAAGCTGAAAGATGACAAGGCAAAAATTCTGCTGACGCAGAATATTAGCCATGAGCTTGAGCAGTTAAAAAACAGACAAAAGCCTGATCAAGTATATAAATACCTATCCTTAGCCTACGACCGGCCTCATAGTTTACTAGACTATCTGCCTAAGAACGGTCTTGTGTTTATTGATGAAATTAGCAGGGTACAAGAGATGAATGATTCCCTTGTAAAAGAGGAAGCAGAATGGTATACCGGTTTACTCGCAGAAGGTGAAATCATTCATGATTTACATATTTCCCATGACTTACCGGCCCTTTTGCAAAAGAAGGAATTCCCGATTCTGTATATGTCCTTGTTTTTGCGTCATGTCGCCAATACAAACCCGCAAAATATTCTCAATATTTCTTGTAAGCAAATGCAGAACTTTCACGGGCAAATGCATGTATTAAAAGCGGAAATCGACAGGTGGAAAAAAGGTAATTATTCTATTTTATTTTTAGGAGCAGATGAAGAGCGGGTTAAAAAGCTCGAGCGTGTCCTTGAGGACTATGAGATTGAGGGCAGTATTATCAAAGAAAATCAGCAAATCTTGCCGGGCAAGGTTCAAATAATGAAGGGCAATCTCCATACAGGCTTTGAACTTTCGATCCAAAAAATTGCGGTTATTACCGAGGAAGAATTATTTAGTAAACGTGTGAAAAAGCCTGCGAGCCGGCAGAAGCTATCAAATGCGGAACGGATTAAAAGTTACTCGGAGCTTAAAATTGGTGATTATGTTGTTCACGTTAATCACGGGATTGGGAAATATTTAGGCATCGAAACACTAGTTATCAATGGAGTCCATAAAGATTATCTTCATATTCGCTATCAAGGGTCAGATAAATTGTATGTTCCCGTTGAACAAATTGACCTTGTTCAAAAATTTGTCGGTTCAGAAGGAAAAGAGCCCAAGGTTTATAAGCTTGGCGGTACCGATTGGAAAAAGGTTAAGAAGAAGGTCGAATCATCAGTTCAAGATATTGCGGACGATTTAATCAAATTGTATGCCGAACGTGAAGCAGCCATTGGCTTTGCTTATTCTCCCGATGGGGATATGCAAAGGGAATTTGAAACATCCTTTGCCTACCAAGAAACAGAAGACCAGCTTCGTTCCATTCACGAAATTAAAAAAGATATGGAACGGCCGCGGCCAATGGACCGCCTGCTCTGTGGCGATGTTGGTTATGGAAAGACGGAGGTTGCGATTCGTGCTGCCTTCAAGGCGATTGCAGACGGCAAGCAAGTTGCACTGCTAGTGCCAACCACCATTTTGGCCCAGCAGCATTTTGAAACGATGCGGGAGAGGTTCCAAGACTATCCGATTAATATTGGTCTGTTAAGCCGTTTCCGTTCAAAGAAACAGCAAACAGAAACAACCAAAGGCTTAAAAGCAGGTACGGTCGATATTGTAGTCGGAACACACCGCTTACTCTCGAAGGACATTGTTTATCGCGATTTAGGATTATTGATTGTCGATGAAGAGCAACGGTTCGGGGTTACCCATAAAGAAAAAATTAAAAAGTTAAAGACAAATGTAGATGTCCTAACCTTAACAGCAACGCCAATCCCAAGAACACTTCATATGTCGATGCTTGGTGTCCGCGATTTATCGGTCATCGAGACACCGCCAGAAAATCGTTTTCCGGTGCAGACATATGTGATGGAATACAATGGATTGTTGGTGAGGGAAGCGATTGAGCGGGAGCTTGCGCGTGACGGACAAGTCTACTTTTTATATAACAGAGTAGAAGATATTGAACGCAAGGCAGAGGAAATTTCCATGCTCGTCCCTGATGCGCGCGTTATCTGCGCCCATGGGCAGATGTCTGAAAATGAATTAGAATCGGTCATGATTAGCTTCCTGGCCGGAGAATTTGATGTTCTCGTGAGCACAACGATTATTGAAACCGGTGTCGATATTCCGAACGTCAATACATTGATTGTCTTTGATGCGGACCGAATGGGACTTTCCCAGCTTTATCAGCTCCGTGGCCGTGTAGGAAGATCAAATCGTGTCGCTTACGCCTATTTCACCTACCGTAAGGACAAAGTGTTAACAGAGGTCGCAGAAAAACGTCTGCAGGCAATTAAAGAGTTTACTGAATTAGGTTCTGGATTTAAAATTGCGATGCGTGATTTGACAATCCGGGGTGCAGGAAACTTATTAGGTGCCCAGCAGCATGGCTATATTGACTCTGTGGGTTTTGACCTTTATTCACAAATGCTGAAGGAAGCAATTGAAGAACGAAAGGGAGACTTGGGAGCTGCTGAAGTGAAAAAGTCAGTTGAAATTGACCTTGAGATTGATGCGTATATTCCTGATACCTATATTAAGGATGGACATCAAAAAATCGAGATGTATAAGCGGTTTAGGGGAGCGGTTTCGCTCGAAGATATCGCCGAGCTGCAGTCAGAAATGCTTGACCGTTTTGGCGAGTATCCAGACGAAGTTTCCTATCTGTTCCAGATTGCCGAAATGAAAGTTTATGCACTAACTAATGGTGTGGAACAAATTAAGCAAGTCAAACAAGAGGTAACTATTCTTGTCAGTGAAGAAGTGACGAAGACAATTGATGGCAGCAAAATCTTCCACCTCGGCAGTCAATTTGGCAGAAATGTAAACCCAGGAATGGAAGGGTCCAGACTCAAAGTCGTGATTAATAATAAGGAGTACCGGACAACACAATGGCTCCATATTGCGCTTGAAATGATTAAAGGAATCCCGCTGGCAAAAAGGGATAAGGAAAATTCGGTGAAATAAAAGAAAAACAGTGTGCTTTCTTCCATTTGTTAGACTATTTACTTTATTTGTGAAAAAATATTCCGAATGTGTATAGAACTTTCCAGTTGAAAGATACTAAGTTCAAAGTTGGTGATGATTTCAATTAAAGGAAAAGAAGTCAACCACCAAGTTGAAAAATCATCAGATGAAAGTGAGGCAACATTGGATGAAAGCAACTGGAATAGTTCGTCGAATTGATGATTTGGGTCGCGTTGTCATTCCCAAAGAAATACGCAGAACCCTGCGTATCCGCGAAGGGGATCCGTTAGAGATTTTTGTTGATCGAGACGGTGAAGTCATTTTAAAGAAGTATTCACCAATCAGCGAATTAAGCGATTTTGCCAAGGAGTATGCAGAAGCACTATTTGACAGCCTCGGAAATCCGGTATTAATTTGTGATCGAGATACGTATATTGCTTTAGCAGGCAGTTCTAAGAAGGATTATTTAAATAAAAATATTAGCGATTTAGTGGAAAAAACAATGGAAGAGCGCAACTCAGTTCTCCATACCCAGCAAGGCGATATTGCCTTAGCTGATGGAAATGAAGAATCAGTTTCTTCCTATACGATTGGTCCAATTATTGCAAATGGAGACCCGATTGGAGCGGTAATTATCTATTCTAAAGAAGGAACCTTAGGTGAAGTTGAACAAAAAGCGGTAGAAACAGCTGCGGGGTTCTTAGCACGACAAATGGAATCCTAACTAAAAAAGACAGCCTAGGCTGTCTTTTTTTGTCGATAGGAAGGGGATCTAGTTCTTTTAAGCCTTTTGATTTTTCCAGTAAATGTCTAATTAGCCAAAACCCCTTGAAAAATAGCCAAACCTCTATAAAAAATAGCCAAAAGATTTTTCCGAAGTTGGATAGGCAATTAAAAACCAAAAAAACGGCCTCTTAAAGGCCGTTTTACAAATTAATTTAGGGAAAAAATCAATTCTCCAAAAAATTCCTTATTCTGAAGTATAACCTCTAATCTCCAGGTCTCACTTTTTGTTACTTATTCTACAAAACGCTTAATTTTCGGAAACAGCTTTACCGCATTATTGAAAAATAAGTCTTCATGCGCCTCTTGCGGAATCAACTCCTGTAACAGCTCAATATAGGGCTGCACTTGAACTAAAGGCCAGTCCGTGCCAAACAGAAACTTTGAATAATCATCGGTAAAGGCCAGCGCATGTTTCAGGTGATTAAAAAAATAAGGTGACTCCAGCTTTTTCTGCAAATCAACCTTTGTACCAACAAGAAGCCCGGACAAGTCCGCATACATATTGCGATTCTTATATAAAACCTCAGCACCATCAAGGACCCACGGGTCGCCAAAGTGCGCCATCATGAAGTTAATCTCGCGATATTTCACCGCCACTTCATCAAGGGTAAGCGGGTGGGCATACTTCAGCAAGCCGCGTTCCGAATACGTATCCCCGGTATGAAACACTACCGGAAGCCCATATTTAATCGCCAGCTCATAAACAGGACTGTAGACCTCATCATAGGCAAAGAACGGATAGTAGCCAAGATATATTTTTATCCCGACGACCTCTGGTTTCTCAAGCAGCGCCTCAAGTGCCGCCAATTCTTGAGCGCCTAATCGATACGGGTTAATTCCAGGACAATAACAGATGTTTGCGGGAAGCTGTGCTTCTAAATCAAGGCCCATTGGTGTTGCCGTCTCATAATCCGGGAAGCCGTCCTCTTTGGTCTCGGTTAACCCCATGGCAATTCCAAGCACAACATTCGCATCGCGATACTCCTGCCATAAACCAGCGGATGAATAATCCAGCTTCGACAGATTCCTGGCAGTCTCCTTAAAGCTTGAAATATTAGAAAAATGCATATGGGCATCAATAATTCGCATCACGCACTCGTCTCCTCTCAGCCGCTAGTACCACAAAAGCGAATATTTTTTAAATCTTGAAGTGCATCTTCAGGAATCTTCTCATCATTAAACAGATAGAAAATCGGTGCAGTCCAATATGTTTCTCCATGTCGTAAATGCAGTTTTGAAAAGACCGTATGATGGGCGACTTCTTTATTTAGGTAAAGGTCTGATTTTCCCGCCTGGTAATCAGAGATGACCTGAAGTTTTTCAGATACAGCTTCATGACCAATGGTAAAGCTTTGTTTCACATCGATTTCCAGTTCACCTTTTCCAAAATACGCTTTCTGACTCGGATGATACTCGATCCAGCTATTTTCCACATTTTTAAAAGCAGCCTGGCAAAACCAACCTTGATTTTTAAAATATTGATTGGTATCCTGCAGAATTTCGGTGGTATGGCACATCACAGGAGCACCCGGCTGCAGTAAATAATATTGGTTGTAGGTAAGCCCTTTAAAGGATTCATGCTGTAAAATTCGAACCTGGAGCTTGATTCCCGTCCAACGATTTCCTTTGTTATCGGTGATAGCAACAAACTCCGCCGACCGTTCCTCTTTTATCAGGGAATTGCCTGACATGTTTAATAAGGCATTGCGAATTCCGCCGGCCCAAGGGTTCCACCACGCTTTAGGCTTAAGTGCAGGAAATGACGTATCGAGCCATTCGTGCCCCTTATAGGTTAACGAATAGAGGGCAGGGAAAAAGTCCGGAGCCGCTTTAATGCTGACCAGCCCATTATCAACCTGATAAACGGGGATTCCATCTTCGACAAATTGCTCGGTTTGAATCACCGTATTGTCTGGGCAAATGATAAGCGAGCGCTTCTCCGATTGTTCTATTTTTAGGTCGGCACTGAGCTTAAGAAGCTGCACCCCTGACCCGCCATCGAAATGCAGCGGAAAAACAGCTTCACTTTGTGCATCTTCTTGGGAAAACTGTTGTTTCTTTACTGCTTCCTGACTTTCAATCTGAACACTAATTTCACCGTCAAGATGGGCAAGCTTCGCATTCTTATAATGAACCGTCGTCTGCCCTTGAACAAACGGATTATGATTCTCTGGGTAAAATTGTGCCGGTTGAGCGGTTGCCGCCTCAACAGCATGAACTTTTTTAAGTGCAAACGTCCGGAAAGCCTCCCAGGTTGGGAATGCCCCCATTGAAAGATAAGTTGGTTGTGTCTTCGCTATCCCATTGGCCGGGATTACCCCAAGTTTGTGTTCAAAGAATAAGAACCAATGTTCAAATTGAACCTTTGTCTTACCGCTCCAGCAAATCCCGCTTGGAAGAGCAGAATCGCGCTTGAAAATCCAATTCTCATCCAGTTTATCACTTTGCCAATACCCAATCATTCCATCCTTCAATTCATTGACCTCAATCATCTGACCATCATAAGGAAAAGTAGAACCGTACATGGTCTGGACGAAATTATGACTGTCATTCAGCCAAATTTCCTGCTTCGTCGCCGTATCGGCAAGATTATGAATTTGATAATGATGCTCCATCAATCCTTCAGCATAAACCCTGGCAATCGAGTACAGCTCCAGCTCCGGAAATGACTGTGAATGATAAACAGCCTTCAGACAAACAGCCCCTTTTTCTTCAAAAAATTCGATGTGATCGGGCCGTTTTTTCGAGAATTCGCTTGAAAAAGGTTTGCCAAGCTTCGGATAGAAAAAGAAAGGTATATCCTCTTCAGCGGACCCGGAGCGTCCCAAATAAAGGCGATTATCAAATTTACTTAAGTACACATGGGCGAGTCCGTTATAGGCATGCCAATAGTCGTCACATTCTCCGGTCAATTTGGCGCTCATCCCGTAAAACGCTAAGCCAATTTTTTTGGAAAAATAAATCGGTTCACCTGATTCCTTTACTGCTTTAATTTGTAATGGCTGCTGATAAAAGCCATATTCTGTTAAGCGGTAAGGAATCGGGAGGAGCTTCCGCTCTTTAGCTCCCAGCTCAATTTGCACCTGCTCATTTGCAAACTCAATAAAGTCTGCCTTCGGTAATATAAACGAGAAGTGCACTTCTTCATTGAAATGATTCTCCAACTCTAAATAGAGCTCTGAGTCGCTCTCAAGAAAGGGCAGATCATTCGGAACTTTCGCCGTTACCTTGGCGGGGTATTTGCTATTAATACCGAGCTTAAAAGTGGCTTCTTTCCCATTGATCGTCACTTTAGCGGCCACGGTTGGGTGGGTGCGCCAAATATTTTGTTCTTCCATAATTTCACCGACAAAGAATCTGCCTTCGACAATCTCTGAATCCATCACTGTCAACTGCTTCGCATAATCAAAGTGGATATTTTGATCATCGAACCCTTCAATCGCAATAGTTAACGGCTCATTCGTTTTGTTTTCTATCTTGAATTGAATCGGGTATTCTGCACCGAAGATCAGGTCCTGCTGTTCTATTGAGGCTGAGATGAAATATTCGTCCGTTTCAATCAATCTTAGGCCACGGCCTTTGCGTTCATATTCCATCCGCAGCCGCTGTCCATCCTTCTCCCACTTGTACTCATAGAAATCAAACCCATTTTCTTTCCTGCCATCGGGCTTCACTTCAATTTCCATTTTTCGGTCTTGGTACCAATCCGCTTTTTCAAAAAAGCCTTGGACTGCCTCTGTGGTGAGTACCGCGGGGATGAAGTTCATCAGATGAACGGTGTCATCGCGGTTTTCCCAGAAGAAGCCGCATTTTTTATACAAGGGAACTGCCTTAATATTGCCGCCCCAAGTATAGAGGTCAAGCCGCGGCCAGCCCAATTCAATGGTTCGTTCGACGGCCTTCAGCACCAGCTGTTTGCCAATCTTTTTCCCTTGGTATTCTTCGCGCACGTTAAGCAAAGGGATGTAGAGCGCACCGCTATCCTCACGGTATTCACTGACACCGCAATATCCGGCGACACACTTTTCATCCATTGCTAAATAAGTATTTAGATTAATTGAATTCTCTTCCTGCTGCCGAATACTCTCAGCGGTCGAAATATCATTGCTGCCGCCCCAGCCTTCACGGCTATGATTCCACATATCGGCGACCTTTTCAGCTAAATCATGACGATATTCTACGATTTTCATTTGTTTGCTCCTCATCCATTGCGTATTTTTTCACTAACCATCCTCGATTACCTCAACGTTTGAAAAATTAGTTAACTGAAAAATGATCATGCTAAAAACCCCCTCTCATAAATTTGAAAAAAATAAAAGACCCTGCAGCTACAAGGTCTTTCGGTCACAAAGCGGCAATTTACCGTTTTGTTAGGAATAGGATGGTAGACTAGTAGGAATGCACAGGTTATTAATCATTAAATTAAGCGCTGACTCGTTAGAAAACATCCTGTACCCCTCCTCGTAAAGGTAATTCTTACCACGAAGATAATTATATAATAAAATATTTAGAAAAGTAAATTAATTAAATTGGCACTCGGTCCGGTTTTCCCGCATTCATTAAAACCCCCACTATGCTATAATTACCTCTAGTTTATTTATTTGAAAAGGGGCGGACCGCCGCAAATGAAATCAATGAATCATTCAACTGCGCTATTTAAAGGCGCGTTTATTTTAACATTCGCCGCACTCCTTACGAAAATATTGAGTGCGTTTTACCGTATTCCTTTCCAAAACATTGTCGGGGATATTGGTTTTTACATATATCAGCAGGTATATCCGTTTTATGGATTGGCGATTGTCCTGTCGACCACGGGCTTCCCGGTGGTAATTTCGAAGCTATATGCGGAACAAAAGGAGAATGGGGATGATGAAAAATCCCGCCTGCTTCTTTTCGTATCCTTCGTTTATTTACAGGTCATCGGCATTGTTTGTTTCCTCATCCTTTATGGTGGAGCCGGACAAATTGCAGCGTGGATGACGGACCCACAATTAGCGATCTTATTAAGGGTTGTCTCGATTGTGTTTTTGATCTTTCCGTTTGTTGCCCTATTAAGAGGGTATTACCAAGCAATTGGCGAAATGGTCCCGACGGCGGTATCGCAAGTCGGGGAACAAACCATCCGTGTTTTGACGATTATTTTTCTAGCTTCGCTTTTCATGGAAAAAGGCTATTCCCTCTATTTTGTAGGCGGTGGGGCGATGGTTGGCTCAATAACCGGGAGTGTGATTGCAAGCCTCATTTTGTTTATGTTTGTCCGGAAACGTAAAGAATGGAAAGTAATCGCTCCTAGCAGGGGGATGTTGCAAAATAACTCGTTGGAAGTGAAACGAATTGTAAAAATGCTCACTTTTCAAGGACTGTTAATATGTTTGAGTGGAATGCTGATGATTTTAATGCAGCTTGCGGATTCGTTAAATTTATACTCCTTACTTGTAGCAAACGGCACGGAACAAGATCTCGCTAAAAGCTTAAAGGGTGTTTTCGACCGCGGTCAGCCATTAATCCAATTAGGGACAGTCGCTGCGGCCTCGATGTCATTAACACTTGTGCCGCTCATAAGCCGCGAGCGATTAGCAGCAAAACCAGATTTCTTACATCATAAAATTCAAGTAGCGATTAAGGTAAGCATCGTGATTGGACTGGGAGCTTCAGCGGGTTTATGGGCGATTATCGATCCCACCAATGTGATGCTGTTTGAAAATACAAATGGTTCAGCAGTATTAGGGGTGCTGGGTTTTGTGATTCTATTTGCCTCGATTATTTCAACGATCATTGCGATTATGCAGGGGCTCGGCAGTCTGCTTTATCCAGCAATAGCCGTGGTAATCACCTTTCCGCTTAAATATCTATTAAATATGGTCTTCATTCCGTTATTTGGAACGATGGGGGCGGCGATATCTTCGCTTTTAGCTTTAGGACTGGTCACAGTTTTTCTATTGCTTAAATTTAAAAAAATAATTGCAATCCCGCTGTTTCCATCACGTTTTTTAAGAATAGTGCTAACAGCGGCCATCACGATGGTTTTGTTTTTAAAAGGCTATTTATTTGTAACGAATCATCTTGTTGCCACGATTGGGTCAGAACGGCTGGGAGCGGCGTTGCAATCGTTAACTGCTGTGTCACTCGGCGGCGTCATCTTTTTAGTAATCATCATCAGGGGGAACGTATTTCTTGAGGAAGAATTGGGGCTTTTCCCATTTGGAAGCAAATTACTTCATTTTCTCCCGCGAAAGGAAAGGAATTAATCAATGGTTAAAAATATTGAAATTGTCGGCTTGGGAGCAGGCGACCTTGAACAGCTCCCGGTTGGTGTTTATAAGAAATTGCTTCAGGCGCCGCAACTGTTTTTAAGAACGAAAGAACATCCAGTCATTCCCGAACTTGAAAAAGAAGGATTATCCTATACCTCTTTTGACAGTGTGTATGAAAAATACGATCAGTTTGAAGCGGTATACGAGGAAATCGCCCGGACATTATTGAAACTAGCCCAAACGGAAGCGGTTATTTATGCTGTTCCCGGACACCCGCTCGTTGCCGAGCGGACGGTGCAGCTTCTTTTGGAATACGGACCAAAGGAAGAAGTGGAAATCATCATTGGCGGCGGGCAGAGCTTTCTTGATGCCCTGTTTGCTTCATTAAAAATTGACCCGGTTGAAGGGTTTCAATTGCTCGATGGCACGGCTCTCGTGTCCTCCCAGCTGCAAATCGACCAGCATATCATTATTAGTCAAGTATACGACCAATTCATTGCCTCGAATGTAAAGCTAACGTTAATGGAGAAATTACCGGATGATTATCAGGTGTATATCGTAACGGCAGCAGGAAGCAAACATGAACTCATCGAAAAATTGCCCTTATATGAATTGGACCGGAATGTCACAATCAATAACCTCACATCGGTCTATGTCCCGCCAGTGACAGAAGAGGAAATTTTATTAAAAAATTTCTCAAAGCTGCGCTCAATCATTGCTGATTTAAGGGGCCCAAATGGCTGCCCGTGGGATAAGGAACAAACCCATGAGTCATTAAAAAGGTACTTAATTGAAGAAACATATGAAGTTATTGACGCGATCGACAGTGAAGATATTGATCACTTAATGGAAGAACTGGGAGATGTCCTGCTTCAGGTGATGCTTCATGCCCAAATTGGCGAGGATGATGGGTATTTTTCCATTGATGATGTCATCGAAGGCTTGTCCGCAAAAATGATTCGCAGGCATCCCCATGTGTTCGGAAATGTTATTGCTGCAAATAGTGAAGAAGTCTTGCAAAATTGGCAGGAGATTAAGAAACAGGAAAAAGGCGAAGCACCATCCACCATCCTTGAAGGGGTCTCAAAGTCGTTACCAAATTTGTTGAGGGCCTATGAATTGCAAAGATCAGCCGCGAAGGTTGGCTTTGATTGGCAGGAGATTGCCCCTGCTTTGGCGAAAGTGAAGGAAGAGCTTGAAGAATTCGTCAATGAATTGGATGGAACGGCGGAAGGCCTTGAGCGCGCAAAAAAGGAATTTGGCGATATATTATTTGCCTTTGTCAATGTGGCCCGATTCTTAAAAATCCATCCCGAAGAAGCGCTTTATGAAACAAATGAAAAGTTTACGCGCCGGTTTCAGTACATCGAGGAAAAAGTAAAGGCAAGCAGCAGGGCGTTTGAGGACTATACCCTTGAAGAGCTCGATCAGTACTGGGACGAAGCAAAACGAAAAGGATTATAGAAAAGAGGGGAAATAATCATGCGTCTAGATAAGTTTTTAAAGGTTTCAAGATTAATTAAGCGGAGAACCTTAGCCAAAGAAGTATCCGATCAAGGCAGAATTGAAATTAATGGGAAAGAGGCAAAAGCCAGTTCAACCGTTAAAGTCGGCGACGAATTAACGATTCGCCTTGGCCAGAGAAGAGTAACGGCAAGAATCGACCGGATTCAAGAAACATCCCGCAAAGACGAAGCGGCGGAGATGTATACGATTTTGAACGAAGAGAGACTTGGCTCAAACGACTAAAGCATGTTGTCTAGCTCCAGCGCCTAGGGGCTCGGGTCATAAGTCAAGCAGTCAAGAAGGTTAAAGAGCAACCTACTCGCCTGCTTGCCTTATGCCTGTCGCCCCTGATCAAGGCGCTTCCGCTTTTCGAAGTTCTAATTCTGCTGTCCTTCACATACATTTTACATAAAGGTTGTACAAATGATTGTGAGGGATGATAATGAGCCAATATTATGAAAGTAATACCACAAAAAGCAGTGTTCCTGATCATGATGTCATGATGAGAGGGAGAAGGCTTCTTGATATTACCGGCGTTAAACAGGTGGAAAGCTTTGATAATGAGGAATTCTTATTGGAAACGGTTATGGGATTTTTAGCAATCAAAGGACAAAACCTGCAGATGAAGAATTTGGATGTCGAAAAGGGGATTGTCTCTATTAAAGGGAAGATTTTTGACCTCGAATACTTGGATGAACAGCACGGGGAGAAAGCTAAAGGTTTCTTTAGCAAGTTATTCCGATGACCCTTTCGACGCAATTTCTCACCATGCTTTCAATGATTGGAATGGGGTCGTTATTTGGCGCCATGTTTGATACGTACCAACGGTTTTTAAATCGGCCAAAACGAAAAACTTGGATTGTCTTCTGTAATGACCTATTATTTTGGATCATTCAAGCATTGCTTATTTTTTACACCTTATTTATTGTTAACAATGGAGAAATAAGATTTTATATCTTTATTGCGCTTATTTGCGGGTTCGCGGCATACCAAGGCCTATTTAAAGGGATTTATCTGCAATTATTGGAGTTTGTAATCAAGACGATCATTGCCGTGACAAAGTTTTTGAAAAAAACCTTTCAACTGCTCATTTATAAACCAATTCTTGGTCTGACCCAACTGGTTATTACCATCATTCTCGTACTTGGCAGGGGTCTTTATGCCCTTGTCAAATTTGTTTTAAAAGTTTTACTATTACTATTAAAAGTAATAGTAGTACCATTGCAAAAAATAGTATTAATTTTTTGGAAACTTTTGCCGAAAGGTCTTAAAAAAGCCGTCGAGAAGTTATATAATAAAACAGCAGGAAATTTTAAGGGAATCAAGAATACTATTATTAAGTGGATTAATAGATGGAAAAAACGAAAAGAGTGAGGAGGTTAACGGGAAATGGGAGCGGAACGAAAGAGAAATGTGTCAAAGATGCAGACAACCTATGTCGAGCAGCAGGAATATGCAGAAATCGCATCAGCTAGAAAAAGGAAATTGTTACTTAGACGCCTCTCGCTCTTTGTGGTGTTTGCAGGCTTTCTATCGTATCTGATGATTTCCAGTTATCTTTCCCAAACCACTAAACTTGATGCAAAAATCGCTCAAAAGAAACAGTTTAACACCCAGTTGACTAAATTAAAACAGCAGCAGGAAGTCCTCAATGAGGATATCATTAAATTAAATGATGATGAATACATTGCTAAGCTTGCGAGAAAAGAAATTTTTTTCTCTGGGGAAAACGAAATTATCTTTAATATTCCGGAAACAAAGAAGGAAAAATGAACCATTGTGTAGTCATATTGACACTGAATTTTTACTTTTTGTATAATATAGAGTAAGATTGATTTTTTATTATTTTAAGGAGGAACATTCTTTTTATGTCAATTGAAGTAGGCAGCAAGTTACAGGGAAAGGTAACAGGGATTACAAATTTCGGAGCGTTCGTGGAGCTGCCGGAGGGCTCAACAGGACTCGTACACATCAGTGAGGTTGCTGACAACTATGTTAAGGATATTAACGATCACCTTAAGGTTGGCGACCAAGTAGAAGTTAAAGTCATCAATGTTGAGAAGGACGGGAAAATTGGCCTATCCATTAAAAAGGCAAAGGATAGACCCGAAGCACCGCAAAGATCCCACTCACATTCACAACGCCCTCGTCAAGGAAGAGCAAACGATCGCAATAATCCTAGACCAGAAAACTTTGAATCAAAAATGGCCAAATTTTTAAAAGATAGTGAAGATCGTTTATCTTCCTTAAAGCGCAACACAGAGTCTAAGCGTGGAGGAAGAGGAGCTAGACGGGGTTAACTTGCTGCTTAATTGTTGTCGGATAAAGCAGGTTTCACTAAATAACTTATAGTAAGACAGGTCCAAGCGGGCTTGTCTTTTTTGTCGTTTCTGAAAAATTATCTTCGCTCTGTGCACCTAAATCGACATAAATAAAGGTAGTTATGGTTATTTGAATGATTATAGTGAAAAGCGTCGAACGATTATTTTAACTTGTTCACTATTTTGACAAACTTTTAAGCCTATTAATTTTATAATAGTCCACAATGATAAAAGATTAGGGAGTGTGATTATGGAAAAGACAAATGCAAGTTTCATAGAACCGGTTGGGAAAGTTAGCCTGCATTCATCGAAATCGGCTTTGGGGAGTGGACTCGGGAAATTCCATGCGCTGCTCGAGTCCCTATTTATCAAAAAGGGTTATCTTTTGTTATTCGTGGGATTTTTACTGGGACGAGCGTTAATCCTGGCGAAGCTGACCCCGTTCTGCCTTCCTTTCTTTGCCTCTGTTTATTTAATCAGAAGAGAGCGGGCACCGCTGGCACTGATTGGACTAGTTGTCGGAGCGGCAACCTTGTCACTTGCAAATGCCGCCTTTACGTTCACCATCACCATCTGCTTTTTGGTCATTTTCCGGATCAGTCAAAAGTGGCTGACAAATGAAATGAGAGCACTGCCTTTTTTTGTCGGAATTATCCTCGGAATTGGAAAACTGGGTGAAGCGTTTATTTTATCGCAGCAGTTGGTTCTATATGATTTAATGATGGTCGGTGTCCAGGCAAGCCTTGCCTTCATTCTGACACTGATTTTTTTACAAAGTATTCCTTTATTAACCTTGAATAAGCGCAGACAGCTGTTAAAAACAGAAGAAATCGTCTGCCTCATTATTATGCTCGCTTCGATTATGACGGGCACCATTGGCTGGCAAGTGTATGATTTGTCGCTTGAACATATTATGTCGCGCTACTTAGTGCTAGTGTTTTCCTTTATTGCCGGAGCAACAGTCGGCTCCACTGTAGGAGTGGTGACTGGGTTGATTTTCAGCCTTGCAAGCGTGTCAAGCTTCTACCATATGAGTTTACTAGCCTTCTCAGGTGTGCTCGGCGGATTAATGAAGGAAGGGAAAAAAATCGGTGTTTCCATCGGCCTATTTATTGCCACCCTCCTTATCGGAATGTATGGGGAAGGGGGAGGCTCGTTATTGAAAACTGTATTGGAGTCAACAGCTGCTGTTTTCTTATTCCTCTTAACACCACAAGCTCTTACCTCTAGACTAGCAAAGTATATACCTGGTACACCGGAATACACGGCCGAGCAGCAAAAATATATGAGGAAAATGCGCGACGTAACGGCACAGCGGGTTTCGCAATTTTCTGGTGTGTTTCATGCCCTATCAAAAAGCTTTTCCCAAATGGAAGTCATTCAGGATGATACTGAAAGTGACCGCGAAATGGATTACTTTATGAGCAATGTAACGGAAAAAACGTGCCAAACATGCTTTAAGCAGGAACAATGCTGGGCAAAGAATTTTAATACAACCTATGCCTATATGGAGGAAATTATTCACGAAATGGATCAAAATGATGGAGCAGTCTCTACTAAATTATCAAGAGACTGGGAAAAGCTTTGTACACGTTCGAAAAAAGTATATGAAACGATAGGCCAGCAATTAACCTTTTTTCAGGCTAATCAAAAATTAAAGAAACAGGTTCAGGAGAGCCGGAAGCTTGTTGCGGATCAATTATTAGGAGTTTCTGAAGTGATGGATAGCTTTGCAAAGGAAATTCAACGGGAAAGGGAAAATCATCACAAACAGGAGGAGCAAATTATCGAGGCGATGCAAGGGTTTGGGATTCATATTGAACAGGTGGAAATTTATAGTCTGGATCCGGGAAATGTCGATATTGAGATGTCGGTGCCATTCTGTAACGGCCATGGGGAATGTGAGAAATTAATTGCCCCGATGCTGTCAGATATTCTGGAGGAAACAATTGTTGTGAATAAGGAGGAATGTGCAACCTTCCCGAATGGCTTCTGTCACGTCACGTTCAGATCATCGAAAGCGTTTACCGTGGAAACGGGGGCAGCCCATGCGGCCAAAGATGGCGGCTTGGTTTCGGGTGACAGCTATTCAACGATTGAACTGGGTTTGGGCAAGTATGCGATTGCCATTAGTGATGGCATGGGAAACGGCGAAAGAGCCCATTATGAAAGCAATGAAACACTAAAGCTATTACAAAAAATACTCCAGTCAGGGATTGAAGAGAGGACTGCGATTAAATCAATTAATTCTATTCTTTCACTAAGAACAACAGATGAAATCTTTTCAACTTTAGATTTGGCGATGATTGATTTGAAAAATGCCTCGGCAAAATTCCTGAAAATTGGTTCAACACCAAGCTTCATTAAACGGGGTAATAAGATCATTAAAATCCAGGCCAGCAACCTGCCGATCGGAATACTTCAGGAATTTGAAGTCGATGTCGTCAGCGAACAATTAAAAGCCGGTGATCTGTTAGTAATGATGAGTGATGGCGTGTTTGAGGGACCAAACCATGTGGAGAATTATGATTTATGGATGAAGCGGAAATTATTAGAATTAGAAACCGATGACCCGCAGGAAATTGCTGATTTAATTTTAGAAGAAGTCATTCGTTCGAAATCAGATATCATTGATGACGATATGACTGTGACAGTGGCAAAAATAAAACATAATACCCCGAAATGGGCATCGATTCCAGTGCACAAAGTAAAGCGTCATGCTTAACATTTCGACTTTGAGAATTGTCCAGCTCCATCGCCCAGCGGCTAATGGACTTCGCTCTTCTCCCTACGATAAGTCAACATCGGTTCGAAGAGCGCTCACCGTGTTTCCTTTATCTCAGTCGAAGCGCTCCAGCCCATATGCCGCTAAACGGGCGATTCCGCTTTTCTATGTATAAATCACCTTATTCCCGTCGAAAATGGTAGCAATACGTTACGTGGAGGGAGAAGGTTATGTATACAGGGAAAATTCGGCAAATCCTGCTGATTACAGATGGTTGTTCGAATCAAGGAGACGATCCCATTGCCATGGCAGCACTTGCGAAGGAGCAGGGGATTACGGTCAATGTTATTGGTGTCACTGAGAAGGATATTATTGATGAAAAGGGAATGACGGAAATAGAGGGGATTGCCATGTCCGGCGGCGGAGTCAGTCAGATCGTTTATGCTGAAGCACTCTCGCAAACAGTGCAAATGGTCACCCGGAAAGCGATGAACCAAACGATTCAAGGTGTAGTAAACAGTCAATTGCAGCAAATTTTGGGGCGTTCACAATCGATGGAAGACCTGCCGCCGGACAAACGCGGTGAAGTTATGGAGGTTGTCGATGAATTAGGGGAAACTGTCGAATTAGAAGTGTTGATTCTTGTCGATACAAGTGCGAGCATGAAACATAAGCTTCCAACCGTGAAAGAGGCGCTGCTCGACCTCTCACTAAGCTTAAACGCCAGAAGCGGCGAGAACCAATTTTCAGTTTACGTATTTCCCGGGAAAAAGAATGATGTCGAAAAATTGCTGGATTGGACACCGAAGCTACAATCTTTGACAAGTATCTTTTCGCAGCTGTCGACCGGAGGGATTACGCCGACAGGGCCGGCATTACGGACGGCGCTTTCTTCATTCAGCCAAAAAAAATCAATAAGGAGCCTGCTTTCACGTGATGATGAATCATACTTTGAAGAATCAATATAATCTTCGTCCTGGGACCATCATCTCTGGAAAATGGCATGGAAATAACTATACGATTGTAAAAGAACTAGGGTATGGGGCAAACGGGGTGGTGTACCTTGCCAAACACAAAAATACTCAAGTAGCATTGAAAATGAGTGATAATGGGATGTCCATCACCTCAGAGGTAAATGTTCTAAAATCCTTTGCGAAGGTCCAAGGGCCCCAAACCCTTGGACCTTCTTTGCTTGATGTTGATGATTGGCGAACTTTACAGGGGGGTCCAGCTATTTCCTTTTATGTCATGGAATATATTCAGGGTCCTGATCTCCTATCCTTTTTACATCAAAGAGGTAAATCCTGGGCGCTCGTGTTATTTTTGCAACTGCTTAGCGATTTAGAAGTGCTCCATGAAAACGGCTGGGTATTTGGTGATTTAAAGCCGGAGAACTTAATTGTCACAGGACCTCCTCCGAGAATCAGATGTATTGATGTCGGCGGAACAACGATGCAGGGAAGGGCAATTAAGGAATTCACTGAGTTTTATGACCGCGGTTATTGGGGGTTGGGTTCAAGAAAGGCGGAGCCGTCCTATGATTTATTTGCAGCGGCCATGATCATGATAAACTCTGCCTATCCAAATCGCTTTAAGAAGACCTCTGGCGGTATTTCACAATTAAGAGAAGCCATTCGGCAAAAGCCGGAACTGTTGAAATTTGAAAAGGCCCTCGTAAAGGCTCTTCAGGGTCATTATACTAATGCTAAGCAAATGAGAGTGGATTTATTAGATGTAATGGTGGATAAACCCATTTTAGACCCGCCTTCACCGCCAAAAAGAACTGACAGCGGCACCTCAGTAAATAGTCAAAAGAAAGTCCCACAGGCTATTAAGCCTTTGACAAGACAGACGTACCGAAAAAAGAAGAAAAAGAGCGGCTGGACAGAATTTTTCATAATTGCGATGGTTCTAGGCATTTTATATGCCTTGTATACTTTTAATAAATTGCTTTAATTCGTGAAACTAATTGTGAGTTTATCCGTATATAAGAAAAGCGCAAGCGCCCTGGTCAGCGGCGTATGGTCTGGAGCTGGACAAATAATGAAAATATTACTAGTTCATTTATCATGCCAATATTTTGATAGCTAAATGCGGTTAGTGGTAAGCTATTGGTATTCTAAAATTTTTTAGGTAAATACTTATGTTTAAGGAACGTGTAATCTATGTTGGAAACAAAGGTTGAGGTCCTTTTAAAGCACCACTCATTTCAGCTTGATAATAAGAAAATTGTGGTTGGTGTTTCAGGAGGACCGGATTCTTTAGCACTGCTTTACTATCTACAGGGGGAAAAAGTTAAAAGGAATCTTTCCATTATTGCTGCCCATGTCGACCATATGTTTCGTGGTCAGGAGTCTTATGAGGATGCCATGTTTGTCAAAAATATTTGTGAACAGCTTGATATTCCCTTTGAAATGGTGCGGGTCAACGTACCTGAAATATTGGAAACAACCGGGAAAAGTTCGCAAATTGCAGCACGAGAAGTAAGATATCAATTTTATGCGAAAGTAATGGAAAAGTATGACTGCCACTATTTAGCTCTTGGCCATCATGGTGATGATCAAATTGAGACAATTCTCATGAGGTTAACAAGAGGTAGCAGTGGAAAAGCGAGAGCAGGAATCCCATTTTCCCGGCCATTTTATTCAGGTGTTCTTTTCCGCCCATTTTTGAGTTTAACAAAGGATGAGATACAGCAATATTGCCGAAACCACAATCTTAACCCAAGGATGGACCCAAGCAATGAGAAAAGTATTTATAGTAGAAATCGATTTCGCAAACAGGTTCTCCCTTTTTTAAAAAGGGAAAACAGTCGTGTTCACGATCATTTTCAGCGGTTTAGCGAAGAGCTCCAAAGCGATGAGGCCTTCCTCCAGGAGTTAACGGTTGAGCAAATGAATACAGTAGTGACAAAGAGAGAAGAGAGTAAAATAACTCTTGACATTAAAAGATTTCTTGAAGTGCCTTTACCTTTACAAAGGAGAGGGATTCAACTAATATTAAACTATCTTTACAAAGAAAAACCTTCTTCTCTTTCGGCGATACATATCGATCAAGTATTTTTCTTAATTCATCATCGTGAACCTTCAGGTAAACTTGATTTTCCCAATGGCCTAAAAGTTATTCGCTCATATTCGCAGCTGTCTTTCCTTTTTTCTTCCGCTGCGGGGGAAAAATACCTTTTTGAAATCAACGAGCCAGGGATTATTGTCTTGCCAAACGGTGGGAGTATCCGAATCGATTATGTAGACAAGAAAATTCCTGATTCATACCAATACACAGCCTTGTTTAAGGCCTGCAGTATTCAGTGGCCGATTATCATTCGTACAAGAAATAAAGGCGATCGAATGACATTGAAGGGGATGCAAGGGTCGAAAAAGTTAAAGGATATTTTTATTGATCAGAAAGTCCCCGTTCAGGACCGAGATCAATGGCCTATTATTACGGACAAAAAGGATTGCATTCTTTGGCTTCCAGGTTTAAAAAAATCTTCTTTTGAAGGTATTGATACATCAACAAAACAATATATACTACTTACTTATGAAAAGTAACAATCTTCTAGGAGGCACATTTATGATGAAACAGGATATTGAAAAGGTGTTAGTTTCAGAAGAGGAAATTCAAGAGAAGATAAAAGTGTTAGCAGCTGAGTTAACAGAAGAATACAAAGATCGCTTTCCGCTCGCCATTGGCGTTCTAAAAGGCGCAATGCCCTTTATGGCAGATTTATTAAAACGGATGGATTGCTATCTTGAAATGGATTTTATGGATGTTTCCAGCTACGGTACTGGCTTTGTTTCTTCGGGAGAGGTAAAAATCCTCAAGGACTTAGATACATCAGTGGAAGGAAGGGACATATTAATTATCGAGGATATAATTGACAGCGGTCTGACGCTCAGTTATTTAGTCGATTTATTCCGTTACCGGAAGGCAAAATCCATTAAGATTGTTACCTTACTTGATAAGCCGACCGGAAGAAAGAGTGCTATTAAAGCGGATTATGTTGGATTCGTCGTCCCAGATGAGTTTGTTGTCGGTTATGGCTTGGATTATATCGAGAAATACCGAAACCTCCCATATATTGGCGTTTTAAAACCTGAGGTTTATAGCAATAATCAATAAGGAATAGCTAAATGGACTGGTTATCCCTTCGAATTGTCTAAGCAAACGAATGGTGCCAATAATTGAGAGCAATTCCTTGAATTAGTAAGATTTTCTATGATACTATTTATTATAGTTTTTACCCGCGGGAGGAGGTAAGAGATGAATCGGATTTTCCGTAATACCATCTTTTATTTATTAATATTTTTAGTTATTATTGGCGTGGTTAGTTTCTTTAATGGGAGTAATGAGCCAACCGATCACATTTCCTATGACAAGTTCGTTAAGCAATTAGAAAATGGTGAGGTTAAAACATTTTCGATGCAGCCTGAACGAGGAGTGTATGAAGTTCGCGGTGAGCTCAATGCAAAAGACAAGAAATTTATAACCTATATTCCAAACAGCGAGAAAATTCTTGCACGAATTGATGCGGCTGATTCAAAAGTGGAAGTAATGCCAGCAAAGGAAACTAGCGGCTGGGTAACGTTCTTTACATCGATTATCCCATTTGTGATTATCTTTATTTTATTCTTCTTCTTATTAAACCAAGCTCAAGGCGGCGGCAGCCGTGTAATGAATTTTGGTAAATCGAAGGCTAAGCTTTATAACGATGATAAGAAAAAGGTTCGTTTTAGAGATGTTGCCGGTGCGGATGAGGAAAAGGCTGAATTAGTTGAGGTTGTGGAGTTCCTGAAAGATCCACGCAAATTTGCTGAGTTGGGTGCCCGTATTCCAAAGGGAGTTCTCTTAGTAGGACCTCCAGGGACTGGTAAAACATTACTTGCCCGGGCAACAGCAGGTGAAGCTGGTGTTCCTTTCTTCTCAATAAGCGGTTCTGACTTTGTCGAGATGTTTGTTGGGGTCGGTGCTTCGCGTGTTCGTGATCTATTTGAAAATGCAAAGAAAAATGCACCATGTATTATTTTTATTGATGAAATTGATGCTGTCGGACGTCAGCGCGGAGCAGGACTTGGCGGCGGACACGATGAGCGTGAACAAACGTTGAATCAACTTTTAGTTGAAATGGATGGTTTTGGTGCGAATGAGGGAATCATCATCATTGCAGCAACAAACCGTGCGGATATTCTTGACCCTGCATTATTGCGTCCTGGCCGTTTTGACCGTCAAATTACCGTTGACCGTCCTGATGTAATTGGGCGTGAGGCTGTACTAAAAGTCCATGCGCGCAATAAACCGTTAGATGAATCAGTAAACTTGAAAAATATTGCGATGCGTACACCTGGTTTCTCGGGTGCTGACCTAGAGAATTTATTGAATGAGGCCGCACTAGTGGCAGCCCGAAGCAGCAAGAAGAAAATCGATATGGAAGATATCGATGAAGCAACAGACCGCGTCATTGCTGGTCCAGCTAAAAAGAGCCGGGTTATTTCCGAAAAAGAACGGAATATCGTCGCCTTCCACGAGGGTGGTCATACCGTTATCGGATTAGTGCTCGATGAAGCAGATATGGTCCACAAAGTGACGATTGTTCCGCGGGGTCAAGCAGGCGGCTATGCCGTTATGCTTCCTAGAGAAGACCGCTACTTTATGACAAAGCCGGAATTACTTGATAAAATTACCGGATTATTGGGTGGACGTGTCGCAGAAGAAATTGTTTTTGGTGAAGTTAGTACAGGTGCCCACAACGACTTCCAGCGGGCTACAAATATTGCTCGTAAGATGGTGACTGAATATGGGATGAGTGATAAGCTTGGGCCATTACAATTCGGTCAACCACAAGGCGGTCAGGTGTTCTTAGGCCGTGACATTCACAATGAACAAAATTATTCCGATGCGATTGCCTACGAGATTGATCTCGAAATTCAAAGAATTATTAAAGAATGTTATGAAAAGGCAAGAAAGATTCTTACTGAAAATCGTGACAAGCTTGATTTGATTGCTAAGACACTTCTTGAAGTAGAAACTCTTGTTGCCGAACAAATTAAATACTTGGTTGACCACGGTCATATGCCGGATCCTGCTGTTAGCTTAGAATCGGTTAAGATTGGACCAAAAAAGCCAGGGGATATGAAGGTTAACATTAATATTAAAAAGGATGAGGAAGCGAAAGAGAAAGAGGAAAAGTCTTTCCTAGATACCCCTCCTGATGAAATTGATTACAAGTAAATGACGAAAAGAGTGCTTCGAACCGAAGCACTCTTTTTTTCTCATCAAGATACGATTTATGTTATTATGTTTTCAGTGTAGAAAAGAAAAATCGATAAAGTGAGTGATAGCTTTGATTTTCGTATTTGATGTGGGAAATACCAATATTGTCTTAGGTGTTTATCAAGGTGATAAACTTAAATATCATTGGCGGGTTGAAACAAGCCGAAACCGCACAGAAGATGAATTTGGCATGAGCATAAAAGCATTGTTTGACCATTCAGGCTTGTCTTTTTCTGATATTAACGGCATTATTATTTCCTCGGTTGTTCCGCCGATCATGTTTGCGTTAGAAAGAATGTGCCAGAAGTATTTCCATGTTAAGCCGCTCATTGTCGGACCTGGAATAAAAACAGGGCTGAATATTAAATATGAAAATCCAAGAGAAGTCGGAGCAGACCGGATAGTAAACGCTGTTGCGGCTATTCAAGAGTATGGGAGTCCGCTGATTATTGTTGATTTTGGAACAGCAACCACCTATTGTTATGTGAATGAGGAACGGCAATATATGGGCGGTGCGATTGCGCCTGGTGTTGGGATCTCGACAGAAGCGCTATACTCTAAAGCGGCAAAACTGCCGCGAATTGAAATTGCCCGCCCTGAAGGGGTAATCGGGAAAAATACGGTGGCCGCTATGCAGGCAGGGATTGTCTATGGGTATGTGGGACAAGTAGAGGGCATTGTAAGGCGAATGATGGAGCAAAGCGGGAAGAAGCCAACCGTTATTGCAACAGGCGGGCTGGCCCCATTAATTGCCCAGGAATCAACGATTATTGATGTCGTCGATCCATTTTTAACGTTAAAAGGATTACAGCTCATCTATAAACGAAACATGGGATAAGCTAATTAGAAGAGCGAAGTCCGCTAGCCGCTGGGGGCTGTGCTGATCAATTCTAAAAGTCAATATTTTATGTTTTTTAAGCAGTTGGAAAGGGGTTATATTATGAAGGATTATCTAGTGAAAGCATTGGCATATGACGGAAATATTCGCGCTTATGCAGTAAGGACGACAGAAACAGTGCGTGAGGCGCAGCGGCGGCACCAAACATGGAGGACAGCTTCAGCCGCGCTTGGCCGTGCGGTGACCGCAGGGGTAATGATGGGTGCGATGCTTAAGGGTGAGGACAAACTTACAATTAAAATAAACGGCGGCGGACCCATCGGTCAAATTGTTGTCGATAGTAATGCCAAGGGCGAAGTTCGCGGCTATGTGACCAATCCCGAGGTTGATTTTGAATCAAATGAGCATGGCAAGCTTGATGTCCGCCGCGCGGTCGGCACCGATGGTTTGCTATCAGTCGTCAAGGATGTAGGCCTTCGTAACTTCTTCTCCGGCCAAGTTCCACTTGTTTCAGGAGAATTAGGAGAGGATTTTACCTATTATTTTGCGACATCGGAACAGGTGCCTTCATCGGTTGGTGTCGGCGTTTTGGTTAATCCTGACGATACAATTTTGGCCGCAGGCGGGTTTATTTTTCAATTAATGCCTGGCACTGAAGAGCCTGTTATTGCCAAAATGGAGGAACGATTAAAAACGATTGCCCCCATCTCCACATTAATTGAACAAGGCTTAACACCTGAGGAAATCTTAGAAGAGCTTTTCGGGAAAGAACATGTAAAGGTATTAGAAACAATGCCGGTCGGCTTCGAGTGTAACTGCTCTAAAGAGCGTTTTGCTAATGCTATTGTTGGCCTTGGGGCTGCGGAAATAAATGCGATGATTGAAGAAGATGGACAGGCGGAAGCCCATTGCCACTTCTGTAATGAAAAATATCATTTTTCGAAGGAAGAATTAGAAGCGCTGAAAAAGGATGCCAAGTAATCCTTTTGATGAGGGGTGATGAGGTTGGGGAGAAAGCAGCTTTGGATGGTTATTGCTGCTCTTATCATGGTTAATTGCCTGACTGTCGCTTTTTTTCTTTCAAAGGCGAGTGAGACAAGCGGAACCATGAGCAATGAAGAGGCAGTGGCAACGGTGGGCAAAGAGGCGATTTCAAGACAGGATTGGCTGAATGAGTTAGAATCCCGATACGGAAAAGACGTTTTAAAAGAAATGATTGATCAAATGGTCGTAGAGGAAATAGCAGCAAAATACCATATAAAAGTATCTGACCAAGAGGTTGAACGCGAATTTAGAATGCTTCAAGCCACCGCTAATTCTTTTAGTCAAAAGAACCATAAGAACGAGAAACAGTGGAAGGAACAAATCCGGCAGAGCCTTCTATTAGAAGAGATTTTGACAAGAGATGTAGTGGTATCGAATAAAGAGTTGAAAAGCTATTATGATAAAAATAAAACGCTTTTCGATGTACCGGCCGCATACCATCTATCCCATATCATTGTGAAAACCAAGGGAGAGGCAGAAAAGGCTTCAAAGGAGTTAGCGAATGGTTCAAGTTTTGCTGCATTAGCAATGGAACGTTCTATCGAAGAGTTTTCAGCTAATGAAGGCGGCGATATTGGTTATATTAGTGAAGAGGATGAGCGTTACCCAGAGCAGTATATCGAAACCGCAAAAAAACTAAAGACTGGAGCATACAGTAAGCCCTTCAAGGTGGAACAAGGATATGCCTTACTGAAGCTTGAAGCGAAAATAAGCGGGAAAAAATATAGTTACGATGATGTAAAAGAGCAAATTCGCCGGCAAATTGCCCTTGAGCAAATCAAAACACCCGTCTCAGCCTCAACTTTTTGGGATGACGCAAAAGTGGACTGGTTTTACGGCAGTAATAAAAAGGCAAATTAAAAGCACAGGGAATCTCCTGTGTTTTTTCTTATTGACTAGGAAATTATAGATTTATTTAGGTGTGGATAACTTTGACCTAGTTTTTTGAATCCAGCTCCAGCGCCCTAGCGGCTAATGTCCTTCGCTCTCCGCCCTACGATAAGTCAAGCACGAATGCGCCTCCGGCTCTTCGTGTTTCCTTTATCTCAGTTGGAGCGCTCCAGGCCATACGCCGCTGACCAGGGCGCTTGCGCTTTTTGTTCTTGACCAGCTTGAGCCCCTGAGCAAGGTGCTTCCGCTTTTGTTTCCAATAATATCACAAAATTACGAAACAAAATGATTGACAAAACAAGTATAAAACTGGTAAATTCAAGATAAATCCAACCAAATTACTCGGAATAGGGGTGCTCGTAATGGTTCGTGTTGCAAATTCAGTGGCTGAATTAGTCGGCCAGACTCCAATTGTTAAGCTAAATAGATTGACAGATGAAAACAGTGCAGAGGTTTATTTAAAGCTTGAATATTTTAACCCGGGGAGCAGTGTCAAGGATCGGATTGCCTTAGCGATGATTGAGGCTGCTGAGGAACAGGGATTAATTAAGCCTGGTGTTGATACCATTATTGAACCAACAAGCGGAAATACAGGCATCGGCCTGGCAATGATTGCAGCCGCAAAGGGGTATAAGGCCGTGTTTGTTATGCCAGAGACCATGAGTTTAGAGAGACGAAACCTGCTTCGCGCTTACGGGGCTGAGCTAGTATTAACACCTGGACCAGAGGGAATGAAAGGTGCTATTGCTAAAGCAGAAGAGCTAGTAAAGGAAAACGGCTATTTCCTGCCACAGCAATTTAAGAACCAAGCCAATCCTGAAGTTCATCGCCGAACGACAGGAAAAGAAATTGTGGAACAAATGGATCAGCTAGATGCATTTGTATCAGGAATTGGAACAGGCGGAACAATTTCAGGGGCCGGCAGTGTGCTCCGTGAAACATTCCCGGATGTTAAAATTTATGCAGTCGAGCCAACGGACTCAGCGGTGCTTTCCGGCGGAAAACCAGGCCCGCATAAGCTCCAAGGTCTTGGTGCAGGATTTATCCCTGACACATTAAATACAAATATCTATGATGAAATTATCAAGGTGGGAACAGAAGAAGCCTTCGAAGCCTCCCGCCGTGCCGCAAGAGAAGAAGGAATTCTTGGTGGAATCTCTTCAGGTGCAGCAATCTATGCAGCTTTAAAAGTTGCAAAGGAATTAGGAAAAGGCAAAAAAGTGCTTGCGGTTATTCCTGATAACGGAGAACGCTATTTAAGCACACCGCTTTATCAGTATGATGTGGAATAGAAACAATTGGGGGCGTTGGCGATGGCCAACGTCTCTATTTTTTTGTAAATTTATGAACGCTTCATGTATGATAAATGAGTGAAAACAAGCGAAGGGGGAATCGGAATGAAATCAGCTCAAGAACAAATTCAGTGTGGCCCATATACTTTGGACTTTACGAAGAAAACAAATGTGATGGGTATTTTAAATGCAACGCCAGATTCCTTTTCGGATGGCGGCGAATACAATCAAATCGAAACTGCAGTAAAGCGGGCAAAAGAGATGGCAGCGAACGGAGCGGACATCATTGATATCGGCGGTGAATCCACACGTCCCGGCTTTGCTGCTGTTTCTTTAGAAGAAGAGCTCGAACGTGTCATTCCAATCATCAAGGCTATTTCCCGCCATGTTCAAATCCCAATATCGATTGATACATATAAAGCAGAAGTAGCGAAGCAAGCGATTGAGGCAGGCGCCCATATCATTAATGATATTTGGGGAGCGAAAGCGGATGAAAAGATGGGAAGCGTTGCCGCCGAGTACAATGTCCCAATCATCCTGATGCATAACCGTCATAATCGAAACTATCGTGTATTCGTAAGAGATGTCATCAATGACCTATATGAAAGCATCGCCATTGTTAAAAATGCTGGAGTCATCGATAATAATATTATCCTCGATCCCGGTATCGGATTTGCCAAGGACTATCAAGAGAACCTGCTCATGATGCAAAACTTAGATAAACTAGTAATGCTCGGGTATCCTGTCCTGTTAGGTACATCACGTAAATCCATGGTTGGCCAAGCATTAAACCTTCCTGTTGAAGAAAGGATGGAAGGAACAGGTGCAACCGTTTGTTATGGGATTCAAAAGGGCTGTCAGATCATCCGCATTCATGATGTCAAGGAAATGAGCAGAATGGCAAAAATGATGGATGCTATGATGGGGAAGGGTGAAATCATTGGATAAAATATACGTAAATGGGATGGAGTTTTACGGCTACCATGGTGTGTTTCCGGAAGAAACTCGACTAGGTCAAAGATTTGCTGTCGACTTAGCTGTTTCCGTGGATTTGAAAAAGGCTGGGGATACCGATGAACTAGAACACTCTGTCAATTATGGCGAGCTGTATGAAGTATGCAAAGAAGTTGTCGAAGGAAAGCCATATAAGCTTGTTGAAGCTGTGGCGGAAAGAATTGCTGGAAATGTCCTGACGGGATTCCCGCTCGTATCTGAGGTCACGGTAAAAGTCATCAAACCAGACCCGCCGATACCCGGCCATTACAAATCCGTTGCTGTAGAAATTACAAGGAGAAGATAAAAAGTGGAAAACACAGCATTTATTGCCCTTGGCTCGAACGTAGGAAACCGTTATGATAATATAACTAGAGCAATCAAACTTTTAACTAGTGATTCGGAAACTCAATTAGTAACTTTCTCCTCAATTTATGAAACCGATCCGGTCGGCTATGAAGATCAGGATTTATTTTTAAATATGGTAATTGAGGTTATTACTGATTTGGATGCTCATGAGTTATTAGCTAAATGTTTAAAAATAGAATCGAATCTTGGGAGAAAGAGGGAAATAAAATGGGGTCCGCGGACAGTTGACCTTGACATTCTGACTTTTAACCAAGAAAATATTGAAACAGAGAAGCTTATTGTTCCACATCCGAGGATGTTAGAGCGGGCATTTGTGCTTGTGCCGCTTTTAGAATTGAAGCCGAATCTTTCGTGGATGGAAAAGCCTCTTGATGCAGTTCTGTCTGAATTACCTGATAAAGAAGGAGTCCGAATATGGAAGCAGAAAAGTGGGGAAGACGTATTCGAGCCTATCGGAAGCTGAAAGGTTACACACAGGAGAGCTTTTCGAAGGAACTAGGTGTATCGGTATCGATTTTAGGAGAGATTGAAAGAGGAAATCGCCTGCCTGCAGGTGACTTACTACAAAGAATAGCTCATTCCTTAAAAATAACTATAGATGATTTAACACCGAAAGAATAAGAGGTGGATTTTTGTTAAAAATTGGCGATATTGAAATGAAAAACCCTGTTGTCTTGGCACCAATGGCTGGTGTCTGTAACTCGGCATTCCGTTTAACGGTTAAAGAGTTCGGTGCCGGTTTAGTTTGTGCGGAAATGATCAGTGATAAAGGGATTGTTTTGAAAAATAAAAAAACGATGAATATGCTTTATATTGATGAACGTGAAAAACCATTGAGCCTGCAAATCTTTGGCGGGGAAAAGGAAACGCTTGTAGAAGCAGCTAAATTTGTTGACCAAAATACGAATGCTGATATTATCGATATCAATATGGGCTGTCCGGTTCCAAAAATCACCAAATGTGATGCAGGAGCAAAATGGCTTCTTGATCCCAATAAAATCTACGAAATGGTGTCGGCGGTTGTGGCGGAGGTTGAAAAGCCTGTAACCGTAAAAATGCGGATGGGCTGGGATGAAGAGCATATCTTTGCCGTCAAAAATGCCCAAGCTGTTGAGCGTGCAGGAGGAAAGGCAGTTGCCCTTCACGGCCGTACCCGTGTGCAAATGTATGAAGGAACAGCAAATTGGGACATTATCCGTGAAGTGAAACAGTCTGTTACCATTCCGGTCATCGGAAATGGAGATGTTCAAACACCGCAGGATGCTAAAAGAATGCTCGATGAAACCGGCGTTGACGGGGTCATGATCGGCAGAGCGGCATTAGGTGACCCATGGATGATTTACCGTACCGTTCAGTATCTTGAAACAGGTAAATTAATGGCGCCTCCATCTGTTCGTGAAAAAATCGATGTCTGTATCCTTCATTTGGATCGGTTGATTGCCCTGAAAAATGAACATATAGCAGTTCGGGAAATGCGTAAACATGCCGCCTGGTATTTAAAAGGGGTCCGCGGTAATGCGAGCGTGCGTAATGCCATCAATGAGTGTGATACGCGTGACCATTTAGTTACCATACTAAATGATTTAGTCATCGAGGTGGAAGAAAAAGAGCAATGCCAGGCAATTGTTGGCTAAATTTGACTTGCTTTAGGCTGATGTTCTATCCTATCTATGATTACTGATGGAAGCTGCCAGTGGGATAACTGGCAGTTTTTATTCTATATAAAATTTTTTTGGTGTCTGAAATCTTAAGATTGTGTAAAATAATAGAGTATGCAAAAAAAGTGATTATGCGCGTGTTTACATAATTAAGAAATTAATGGAGTTGATAGTGTTGAGTCAGGAAGAATTAAACGATCAATTAATGGTCAGACGTGAAAAAATGAATTCGATGCGTGAAAATGGTTTAGATCCATTTGGTAAGCGATTTGACCGTTCCCACTACAGTGCTGAATTGGTTGAACAATATGGAGATTTGGAAAAAGAAGAGCTTGATGGGAAAAACGTGACGGTTAGCATTGCTGGCCGCATCATGACAAAGCGCGGAAAAGGGAAAGCTGGCTTTGCCCACATTCAGGATTTAAAGGGGCAAATTCAGATCTACGTTAGGCAAGATGCTGTAGGAGAAGAACAATATCAAATTTTCAATTCCGCTGACCTAGGAGACATCATTGGGGTAACTGGTACTGTATTTAAAACCAAAATGGGTGAACTTTCGATAAAAGTTAGTGACTTTACCTTCTTATCTAAAGCACTGCGTCCATTACCGGATAAATTCCATGGACTTAAAGATGTTGAGCAGCGGTACCGCCAACGTTATTTAGATTTAATTATGAGCCAAGAAAGTAAACAGACCTTTATTTCCCGGAGCCGGATCATTCAATCAATGCGCCGCTATCTGGATAACCAAGGTTATTTAGAAGTAGAAACCCCAATGATGCATGCGATTGCTGGCGGTGCATCTGCACGCCCGTTCATTACGCACCATAATGCTCTTGATATGGAATTATATATGCGGATCGCCATTGAACTTCATTTGAAGCGTTTAATCGTCGGCGGTCTCGAAAAAGTTTATGAAATCGGCCGTGTATTTAGAAATGAGGGCGTATCGACCCGTCACAACCCTGAGTTTACCATGATTGAACTTTATGAAGCCTATGCGGACTATCGTGACATCATGAGCCTTACGGAAAACTTAATTGCCCATATTGCTCAAGAAGTAGTCGGAACAACCACAATCCAATATGGTGATTATGAAGTAGATTTAAAACCAGAGTGGAAAAGACTTCACATGGTCGACGCTATTAAAGAATTTACCGGTGCAGATTTCTGGAAGGAAATGAGCGTTGAAGAAGCGCGCGAACTTGCCAAAGAACATGGAGTGGAAATTAACGATAACATGTTATATGGTCATATCGTTAATGAATTCTTCGAGCAGAGGGTAGAGGAAAAGCTAATTCAGCCAACCTTTATTTTTGGACATCCAGTAGAGATTTCACCGTTAGCGAAGAAAAATGATGAAGACCCGCGTTTCACCGACCGTTTTGAATTGTTTATCGTAGCCCGTGAGCATGCAAATGCCTTTACCGAGCTTAATGACCCAATTGACCAAAGAGAACGGTTTGAAGCGCAGTTAATGGAACGTGAACAAGGTAATGATGAGGCCCACTTGATGGATGAAGACTTTGTTGAGGCGTTGGAATATGGTATGCCGCCAACAGGAGGCTTAGGAATTGGAATCGATCGCTTAGTTATGCTATTAACTAATTCCCCGTCTATTCGTGATGTCCTGTTATTCCCGTTAATGCGCCATCGTTAAGGATGGTAAAGTGCCGGCTGTGCCGGCACTTTTTCTTAATAATTTTTTATTAAAAAAAACGTAAAAAAAGTATTGCGTTGATCTAATAATGGTGGTATATTAATATCTGTTGCTGCGAGACAGTAACACAAACGAAAAAAAGAAATAAAAAAGTTGTTGACTTTCGGTTGATAACTTGGTAAGATTATAAAGTCGCTTTTGAGTGACAAACAACTTGTTCTTTGAAAACTAAACAAACAAAAACGTCAACAAACAATATTTTTTAGTTTCTATTATGAAACTAAGCCAACGTAACAAATGAGCTAATCAACTTTCTTGGAGAGTTTGATCCTGGCTCAGGACGAACGCTGGCGGCGTGCCTAATACA
>NZ_JBHVSI010000030.1:0-51297 GCF_042885335.1 Neobacillus sp. NPDC058068
CTGCGGGAGCAGCGGGACAGGTGAGACCCCGCAGGCGCTTTAGCGCCGAGGAGGCTCACCGCCCGCCCCGCGGAAAGCGAAGCGCCTGGAACGGAGATCAACATTCTCTTTTAACACAGCCTCTATAATAAAACCATTTCTTCTGGTAAGGTGACCGTTGTCAAAATCTTATGCTCCGTTATTCTCTTAAACGTATAGGAAGACCCGTTAATAAGGGTATGATCTACATAGGCTGGATGGCACATGATCTCAACGGTCGTCCCATCTTTAATCCGTGTTGATAGCATTGAAAAATAATCCTCAGTAACCCCTTCTCCGTAAAAATCGAACAGCGACAAGTCGGAGTAGGAATCTACCCCATCTATCGTAATCGAGCCATTTCTGCGTACCGGAAGCTGGTATTTATTTGCTAGTTTCTTGACCACCGGCTCCAGTTCCTTCAGCGTATGGACATGGTGATGGCTGTCGAAATGAGTAGGGGTAAGACCAGAAGCGATAAATCGTTCGATTTGCGCAGTCCATTCTCTTTCTACCTCAGCTAATGAGATATCACTGCCATTGTTAAAAGCAGCCAAGGACTTAAAATAGCCATTATTACCAATCAATGTCGGCACATCCGTTGCAATCGGTTTCCCGCTCGTCAGAACTAGATGAATGCCAACCCTTAGTCCTGAGGTTTTTTTGGCCAATTGAATCGCATGGCCGGTTCCCGCCATATTCATCATCATCGTCGTTGAATTGACTACTCCATATAAATAGCTATCGATGATTCCGTGGTTTACACCTCTGCTTAACCCAAAATCATCTGCATTGATGATTAATTTAATCATTTCTAATCACCCTTATCGGATTGCCTTCACTTTTGTTCGAGGGGCACAACCATTTGATCAATCATTGGATTCTGCGGTAAAGTTCAACCATTTCTACAGCCAAATCCCTAACCATCATCGCATTCATTAAATGATCCTGCGCATGCACCATTAGTAGAGAAATTTCCGTTTTTTCGCCCCTTATCTCTCCTTGAATCAACGATGTTTGAATATGATGTGCCTCATTCAAGGCATCAGCGGACTCCTTTAATTTATCCTTTGCGCCTTCAAAGTCACCTTGCCTTGCTGCCTGGATTGCCTCCATCGCCGCACTTCTTCCGTTCCCGCCATGAAGGATTATTTGAAAAATCACTGTTTCTTGGTTTTCCAATAGTATTACTCCCCCTTCATTGAAAACTGTGGAAGATATTTTTTGTGTGCCTCCAGCATTTCGTCTAAAATAATCTTCGCAATTCGATCACTTGGAACAAGCGGATTGATGGTCATCGCTAGTAAGGCCGTACCGTAATCACCGCTGATGGCAGCATCAATAGCTGCCCGTTCAAATGATTTTATTTGCTGGACAAGACCGTTCACTTGCATAGGCAGCTCCCCCACCGCCATTGGCTTTGGTCCAACACTAGTAATAATGCAGCTGACTTCAACCGCAGAATCCGAAGGAATGTTTGAAATCGCACCGTTGTTCCGAGTGTTCACAGTCTGGATATCTCGTTTATCCGTATATATGGAGTGAATCAGTCTAACGGCGGCTTCACTATAATAAGCACCTCCCCGCTTCTCTAACTGCGGCGGCTTAATGGCTAAATTAGGATCCTTGTATAACTTAAACAGCTCATCCTCTAGTTTTTTGACTACCTCTGCTCGTGTGCCGCCTTCTTGATATTTTTTCAGTTCCTCCGCCAGCATTTCTCCTGATTTATAATAGTAATTGTGATAAGGGCATGGGAGAACATTTAATGCCCTTAAAAATTCGGGCTCCCATCCCATCGCATGGATGTTTTGCATTGTAATATTCTTTTCCGGGTCTGTTAATAACGTCATCACTTGCTCTTTCACAGATAGCCCATCGACAAAAACATCCAATCCGTACACCATATGGTTTAAGCCGGCAAAATCAATCCGAACTCTGGTAGGATCAACGCCTAAGAGCGCGGCGACGCCCATTTCCATCCCAATCGGCACATTGCACAATCCAACGACTTTTTCAACATTACTGAAACGAAGCACTGCCTCCGTCACCATACCAGCTGGATTCGTAAAGTTTATCAGCCAGGCATTTGGACATAGCTCCTCCATCTCCAGGCAAATATCAAGGATGACAGGGATGGTTCTCAGCGCTTTAAATAAGCCGCCTGGCCCGTTGGTCTCCTGCCCGAGAACGCCGTGCTTCAAGGGAATCCGTTCATCTTTCCCCCTCGCGTCAAGCATACCGACCCGGAATTGCGTAGTGACAAAATCTGCAGATTTTAACGCCTCTTTTCGATCTAAAGTTAAATGGATTTCAATTGGAACTCCGGCCTTTTTCACCATCCTTTTCGCTAAATTGCCGACAATTTCAAGTTTTTCCTTCCCTTCATCCACGTCCACAAGCCATATTTCTCGAACTGGCAGTTCATTATGATAATGAATAAATCCTTCAATTAGTTCAGGGGTGTAGCTTGAGCCCCCGCCAATCGTGACAATTTTCAAGCCTGTTTTCATTCCATCACACCTCTGGTTGTATTATCTTTTTATATGTGATTAACATTCTAAGAGAAAGTAAGTATGACCCTGGGGACAGTCCAGATGAATTTTGAATGTCCCAGGGCTTACAGTTAAAATCATTTGAAAATGACTATGCTATCGGCTTATCTTCTGCTTTCCTTGCATCTATTCTTCCGGTTACAAAAACAAACGGCAGGTAAATAACGATCGAAATAACTAAATTCACTGCCGCTAAAATGGCTCCTGATACGTGGCCGCCCGTTGCCAGTAATCCACCGACAATCGCCGGCGTTACCCAAGGAATGTCTGCGACAACTGGGTGAACCAAGCCTAGACTAATAGATGAATAGGCTACAATTGTCATAATAATTGGACTAAGGATAAAGGGAATAAACCAGATTGGATTCAATACGATTGGCAGTCCGAACAAAATCGGTTCGTTAATTTGAAATATTCCCGGCGGTGTTCCCAAGGCGAGTAATTGCTTATAGCGTTTTCGCCCGGCGATAAACATCGCAATAATTAAACCTAATGTGGCACCTGAACCGCCGAGATAGACGAACGCATCTAGGAATGATCCGGATAGAACGTGATACTTGCTTAAATCATCGACATGCTGTGCATACATGTTGATATTATCTTGACCCAGCTTAGTCATTAAAGGTGTTGTAATGCCTCCAAGAATATTTGGACCGTGAAGACCTAGAATCCAGAAGCAGTGTACTAAGAATACGATTAGAATCGCAAAAGCCAGCGTGTCTACGGCACCCGTGAGCGGCGAAACGAGTACCTTATTTAACCAGTCGTTTAGATAGGCACCATCACTGATAAATTTTCGTAGCAATAATCCGAACAAACCAACCGTAAATATGGTCACCATGCCCGGTAAGAGCTTCGCAAAAGAACGGGAAACTGCCGGTGGAACTCCATCAGGCAATTTAATAATAAGGAATTTTACCTTTGCCAGCCGAACGAATATTTCCGTAGCTACGAGGGCGACGATAATTCCTGTGAAAAGGGCAGTAGCATTGAAATAATTCCAGCTAATAAACCCCCAAGCACCTCCGGTTACTGCTTCTCCACCCTCAGGGGTAAGTGAGACATTCGCAACTTGTGGAATGAGGACAAAAAAGGAAGCAGCGGAAACAAGCATCGCCTCGAATCCATCATCACCGTATGACCTTGCCAGTCGATTAGCAATCCCGAAAACGGCAAAGATGGTCATAAAGGCAAGTGTTCCCCACCAAATATCTGAACCTAGTGTTTTCCAAGTTTCACCAAAGATAGATATCATAAACTTTTCGTAATATTTTCCAACACCTGGTACTGCACCTAAGTTTGTTACTAATACGGATAAAGAACCAATCATAGTAATCGCAATCATTCCGACCAAAGCGTCACGAATGGCGAGAAGATGCCTATTGCTGCCAAGCTTATTTGCGAACGGCATAATAAATTTATCAACAAAATTCATCATGTCCCTCACTCCCCTTTAAGTAGATTTAGAGCTTGCTTCAAAACTTCCTCACCATTGCATAGGCCATAATGTCTTGGGTTAATGGAATCAACAGGAATCCCCTTTTTCTCTCCAGCTTTCTTTAGCTGTGTGAGTAAATAGCGAACCTGTGGCCCTAGAAGCAGGACATCCGCATGATTGATTTGTTCATTTATTTCCGTTGAACCGACTGCCCAAATTTTACAGTCAATGCCTTGCGACTTCGCACTAGCTTCCATCTTTGAAACTAAAAGACTTGTAGACATACCGGCGGAGCAGCATAATAAGATATTCATCCTCAACCCCCCATTGATAATGAAAGCGATTTCAAAATAAAATAATAAGAGCAGCAACAAATGTGGCCAATGAAACGAATGTCTTTTTACCAAAAAGCCCTGGTTGGTCCTCCTCTCAAAATAATTTGAGCATACTGCATTATCATTGTATTAACGATTCAGAATATTTATAATACAATTTATCAATTTGTTACTACAAATTTTATTATTTGTACATTTTAGACATTATATTTAGTTTTTTTGATTAACTATAGTAATGAGGGAGGGATAAAAATTGTTAGTAGAAACAAAAGATGGCAGTGCACTTCACCTTAAGGTAAAGGATGCAATCATTCAATTAATTAATGATGGAGAATATAAGCCGGAAGAGCAGCTGCCGACTGAGGCAGAATTTTGCGATAAATATGGTGTCAGCAGGACAACCGTCCGCACTGCCTTACAGCAATTAACAATGGAAGGTTATATTTATCGTAAAAGAGGAAGCGGAACTTTTGTTGAAGCGAACAAAGTAAAACAAATCCTAACTACCACTGTGGAACATTTTTCGAAACAAATTACGATGCAAGGAAAAAAACCGCTAATTAAAGTACTGCAACTCGATGTAATTCCCGCAGATGAATATCTAAGTGAGCAGCTAAAAATAACGGAGGGCGAGCCCGTCAATATGCTGGAAAGAGTCCGTTTTGTTAATGAAGAACCGCTCCAATATGAAATTGCCTATTTACCGTGGTATAAAACTCCCGCGTTAAATAGAAAAGCTTGTGAGAAATCATTATATAACCTTTTGGATACTCAATACGGCTTAAAAATTTACAAAACGATCGAAAGTCTTGAATTGTTTACCGCGGATGAAGACTCAGCTGAAAAACTGCAAATTAAAATCGGCAATCCATGCTTTGCACTCGATACCCTTGCCTACCTTTCAGATGGAACCATCATAGAATATTCAAAAACAATCTATCGCGGTGATTTGGCCCATTTTGTCATTGAGCGGAACTACTAATTGATTAATAGAGCCGAAAAACGAGTCTCCTGGGCAAGAAGACTCGTCTTTCAGCCATATGTTTACCCCTCCGCCTTTAATTCCTCTAATAGGCTAAACAGCTCTTCCAAATGCTGAATTTCATAAGCGGGTATTACTTCATTTCGCTCTTTCTGACCGCGGTTAATCCAAACCGATTGGATTCCGGCACGATTCGCACCGAGAATATCTGTCATTAAATTGTCCCCGACCATGATAACCTCATTTTTCTCCAGGTTCATAAGTGACAAGGCATATTCGAAAATAGCTGGATCTGGCTTCCCTTTGCCAAAATCTCCCGAAATGACAATTTGGTCGAAGTATGGGACAAGCTCAGGTGACAGGTCTAGTTTCGTTTTTTGCAAGTCCGGTGAACCATTGGTTAACAGAAGAAGTTGATAATTTTCTTTTAGCAAGTCCAGCGTTTTAAAGGTTTCTTCATACACATACGGCAAGTTTCTCCGTTCATTTGGAAACCGCTCCGCTAATTCGGATCCCAATTCGGGATCATCCACGCCTAATGCCTTTAGCCCTCTAGTCCATACTTGTTTTCGATAACCGGGAACAATTTCTTTCATTTTTTTAAATTCATCGTGATCATCGAAGAAATTACCCCACAATCCTTCAAACGGATTAATCCCGATCATTTGCGTAAAAGCGTAAGTTTCATAGGAAGAGTATAGGTTTCTAGCTGCTTGGCGTACTGTTTCTTCGAGTTGAACAGGGTCTGCCCCGCAGCGGTCTTCAGCAAATTTGCAGGTTGCCGCAAACGCTTCCTTGACACTTTTTTGATCCCAAAGGAGTGTATCATCTAAATCGAAAAAAATTGCTTTTATCATTATGAACACCTCTTTAATCATCTTTTATTTAATAGTTTACCATTTTTTGATACGGTTTTATTTTTTTCACTTAAAAACAAGGCTTTTTCCAGTTTATTGATGATCAATGATTTGGTCTGTTGTCTTCAATTTTAGGTTTGTGCCCTTCCCATTTTACATTTTTCACATATTTTATAAATAAATAAGGGCAAGGGAGGTTTGTGGAATGTCTGATGGTGCAGGTGGAGGTTTTGCTTTGATTGTTGTCTTGTTTATCCTGCTAATAATTGTAGGTGCTTCCTTTTTGGGCGGAGGCTATGGCGGGTACGGCGGCTACTATTAATAAAATAAAACCATAAAAGGAGAGATTACTATGTACGGTGGATATGGCTTTGGTGGTTGTGGTTGTGGTGGTGGATATGGCTACGGCGGAGGCGTTGGTTTTGGCGGCGCCGGTGTATTTGCCTTAATCGTTGTCTTGTTTATTCTTTTAATCATCGTTGGAGCAGTTTGCTTCTATTGATTCTTAAACACTTATAAAAAAAACAGGGAATTTCCCCCACTCGGAATTTCCCTGTTTTTCCCTTATTTATGGTCTTTTTGCAATCATTTCAATTTCAACATCTGCGCCAAGCGGCAGAGCTAAAACTGCAACACATGTCCTCGCGGGAAATGGTTTGGAAAAATACGTTTGATAAACCTCATTCATCGCAGAAAAATGATTCATATCCGTTAAATAAACATTTACTTTTACAACATCATCCGGAGTCAAATTTGCCGCCGCTAACACTTCGAATAAGTTGATAAAGCACTGCTTCGTTTGGTCACCTATGCCGCCCTTCACTAGTTCCCCCGTAGATGAGTCCAATGGTGTTTGACCTGATAAATAAACCAATTTTCCGGCATCGACAGCATGAGAGTATGGTCCCACTGACACGGCCCCTTCTGCACTATAAGCCTTTCTCGCCATTTTTATCCCCCATTTTAAAAAGTGATATTAATGATAGGATAATAGCACAATTCATCAAGGCTATTCAATCAGGACAGCTTAATTATTCCAAAATTCCTACTTTATTAAATCCGTTTGCTGCAGCTGCAGCCTCTGAACTGCCATCCCCATAAAGGTCAACAGCTGATTGAATAATAGCTTTCCGAGCGTCGCTAAAATCAGATGTTGGTGTTAAATAAACAGACAGTGCACGGTAGTAGATTTTCCCTAATTTTTCACGTCCAATATCCTGTGCTGTGGTATAGGCAGCATGATTGATGATGGAAGAATTAATATGAACACCGCCATTATCTAAATTTCGTGGAAGGTCATAGAACTCATTCATGTGGGCAGGATATTTACCTTTTCCATTCCCGTATGGAACATATGATGCGCCTACTGGGTATTTACTTGGGTCACTTAAACTCCGTAAAGATTCACGGCCATCCGCTTTCGCACCAGGGCCCATAATATCCTCGCCAATTTCCCAATTGGCATCATCAATTAATGCACCGAAGATATCAGAAAACGCTTCATTTAGTGCTCCAGGCTGGAAGCGATATTGTAAATTCGCTGTATTTGTCGTCACACCATGGGTCATTTCATGGGCTGCGACATCAAGTCCGGCAGAAAGAGAGATCATGTATGATCCATCCCCGTCGCCATAAGTCATTTGCCGGCCATCCCAAAAAGCATTGTTGTAGTTCGTCCCATAGTGAACGTAAGAGTTGATTGCCATTCCTTTATCATCCAGTGAGTTTCGGCCGTGTTCATCAAGGTAGTAGTGATATACTTTTTCTGAATTATAATGAGCATCAACAGCAGCCCTGTCGTAATCCTTCTTAAATGAAGCACTATCACTAGTAAATAAAGAACCTGTCGGAGCATCGTAGGTGAAAATTCCACTTAAGTTTTTATGGCCGTAATCTGCTAATTGAAAGACGGTGCCCTCTTTCGGATTTTTACTTTGAGAGATATGTAGAAGCCTATGTGCCCCAAGCACACCCGTTCCCGTACCAGTTTGTGATTTAATTTCATCTGCGTCCATTATTGCATTATATTTGTCAATCACTTCACCTGAATGGGCATCGACAAAAACATACCAGTTTCCAGGTTCGTCTCCATGAAAATTAACATTAACTTTATATGCTAAACTACTTTCTCCCTCAAATGGATAGACGACAAGTTCTGTGGTCGGATTGTATTGTAATTGAGATGGAGCATCTACGGATGATTTTGCCGCCGCCAAGGCTTCTTCACTATTTAGTTTAGGTTTAGTGTTGAGGTTCAGTTCGTCTACATCGGTGCTAACGGAACCATTGACAGCAACTATCTCATTCTTTTCGTTGTAGTGGACAAGTACTTCAGCACCTTCTACCGGTACACCATTTTTCGTTTGGTTAAAACGGACATGCGTCATTCCAAGTTCATCTTTATTCGTTTTTTTAACTTTTAAATCCGCTTTCGGATTCTTGATTTTTACCTTACTCTTTTTTTCTTCTAAATAGTTTAGGGCATCACTAGCATTACTAGCGTTTCGTTTTTCTAGCTGTTTCTCGCGAACAAAAATAGGAACATTCGCCTTTTCATTCCACTTATTTGTTAGCGAAATTGTTGCGGTTTCCTCCGATTGTTTCGCTAGAACATTACTAAATGGAAGGCTCCCAGCAAGAAGCGCAGTAGATAAAACGACTGGTGCAATTAGTTTCTTCTTCAAATTATTACCTCCTTTAGATTTATTCTCACTTAGTATATTTTTTATTATTCACAATTGCATGATTAGTTGGAATTATCTCGCAAACAATACTGACTAGGACTGAATTTCTATGAAATGGTCTCTTCCTATGAGTTATGAAGGATATCTAGAGGTTCATTTAATAGTTTCGATTCTCGAAATAATTAAATCGAACTATTTTATGTCGGAAATTGGCGAAGGACGATACCAGGAGAGAGATAGTTCAAATGGGCAAATTTCTCTAGTATTTACCTAGGTCAAATCTACCAAAATAAAAACTAGCCACTTGAAGAAGCTAGTTCTTTGGATTTCCTGTTCTTCGTGTATAAATGGACAAAGCTTTCTCATAATCCTGTGGCGTATCAATATCAAAAATAACACCAATATCATTCGTATCTATGCATTCACGATTTTTCAATTGCCCGATAAGCGGTTTTGCACCAATATCCCCGTCGAGGCCGCTCCAGTTTAGCCCCTGAAAATGGCCGATAAACACGGGATGTCCCTTTTGATTCTCGTACTGCGGCTGAATGGCAAACGGCTCGCAGACACCATTTAAAAGAGTAACTCCGGCTTCAAAAACTTGTTTGATTGTCTTCAACTGGATTAGCGGCAGGTCGACAAGCATCAACAACACAGCATCATGTTTATCAGCGGCGTACTCCAAACCAAATTTCAAGGAGGAACTTAATCCCTCCCGATAAGTCTGGCAATTGAGAAAAGTAACCCTTGGATCCCCAATCGAAACCTTATTGAGAATCGCTTCTGCCTCGTGGCCAAGGACAACGATAATTTCTGAAAATGGAAGCATTGTCAGCTGATTGATTTGATATTCCAGTAAAGTTTGATCCTGCCATTGCAGCAGTGGTTTAGGAAAGTTCATTCTCGATGAATTTCCTGCCGCTAAAATCATCGCACCCGGCTTTTTCATTTATGCCTTGTTTATAGGGACTCGAGATTTTTGGTGAATAAAATATTGCTCCCTTAAAAATCCGCCTTGATGCCGATTACGAAAAGCGATGATTTCTGCCATAATACTTAAGCCTATCTCTTCCGATGTATCAGCGCCAATATCAAGGCCAATGGGGCTAAATAATTTTTTCATCTCTTCATTTGAAAAAACAATTCCTTGGTTATGCAAATGAGCGATAATTTTTTCGCGTCTCGTTCTTGGTCCTAACATCCCAACATAAGAGGCAGCTGAATGTAATGCAAGGGTCAACGCATTTGAATCCCGTTCAAACTGATGGTTCATGATCACAATATAGCTGCGAGCAAAAATGTTCGATATTTTTTCGTATTGCTCCGGTACTGCTATCAAGGTTTCAGCAAGAAGAAAGCGCTCTTTATTGTTAAAGGCAGGTCTTGGGTCAATCACAGTTGTTTGAAAACCAAGCATGGCACCTAAATGGGCGAGCGGTATGGCATCATCACCTGCCCCAAATATCACAAGCTGCGGCGCTGGAAAGTGAACATCAAAGAAAACGAAAACCTCTTCTCCATTTTTCGTTTTCAGACAGATCCTTTCGGAGTCAGCTGCATGTTGACATAATTTCTGCTGAGCAATCGTCACGGCCTTTTCTTGTAAAACCTCATCAGTCCATTCCCCGTAAACCTCAAAGTTGTTTATGATGAGCAATGGATCACAGGCTTCCCGCTTTTGAAGAACTTTACAGACTACCATTGCCTCAGAGTTCACGCAGGCTTCAGCTAAATGTTTCCATACAGCAGAAAAACCAATAGGCTCAATTAGTATTTCAACCGTACCGGGGCAGCCTAATCCAAGCCCCCAAACGAGCTCTTCATTTAACTCATATTTCTTTATCAGCGGTTTTCCCGTGACTTCGACTTGCTCTGCTATCGCCAAGACATCAGACTCAAGGCAGCCTCCGGAAATCATCCCATGGTGTTCCCCATTCGCTTCGACAATCATTTTTGCTCCTTCCCGTTTATAGGCAGATCCTTGTACCGAAACAACAGAAGCCAAAACCCCCTTTTGATTGCTTTTTATCATAGTTGATAATCGTTCAGTTATATTCTGGTTGGATAGCATTCTCTACCACTTCCTTTTTATGGACTTTTTCTTAAAAACTCTATTCAAACGTCTTCAAAATCATTCATTTAACTGTTCCTCCTGTATTAAGTACTCTTTTAATTGTAAAGATAATCATTGGCTGGTTTTCATATATCCTTTTTTCTCGGCATATTGTTTTATGATGGGAAAGGAGATTAAAACGTATGGCCAATGTTGAAACAAGCAAGAAAATTGAGAGTATCGCTCATCCAAAGGTACGAAATATTGTAAGAGTATGTGTGGAAAAAGGATGCGTGTTTAAAGCGCATCCAAGCAACCCAAATTTAGTTCATTTATTTGACCCGGTCCAAAGAAAAAAAATCATCGGGGATATTAACCTGTTAAGTGAGCGGGGATATTTTACCCTAGAAGTGGAAAATGGACGGTTCAAGCCCTTTAGAAATGAAATTTTGGGATTGGATATAAACCATTCAGATTTTGAAGAACATGTCCTTAAACGCTTAAAACGATAGTCCTGTTTACGCCTCCCATACCGGATAAAAGTAAACGATGTCACGGGCTTGATTTTTCTAGCGGTCCATAGACGAAGAAAGGGTCAGTCTTTTCGGCACAACTGTGCAAAAGACTGACCCTAACTAATTTTTTCTGAATCTACCTAATCAAAAAGAGGCAAGGTAACAATAACCATCAAAACAAACAAGATAGTAATATAATTGACTGAATAAATAAAAACCACTCGAGCCCATCCTTGATCATCTTTCGTGAAAAACCCGTAGATACTTAGAGCAAACCAGCCGATATTTAGAACGGTGGCAATTACGATGAATGTGGTACCAAGTGACGTTAAATAAAATGGCAGCGGCAGTAAACAGGCAACATAAACAAATATTTGCCTTTTCGTCATGGCAAAGCCGTGAACAACGGGAAGCATCGCTACCCCTGCGGCTTTATATTCGTGATATTTCCGCATTGCTATAGCAAATGTATGGGGCATTTGAAAAACAAACAAAATTAGAAATAGGATAATCGGGACGATATGAAAGCCAGATTCAATTGCCGTCCAGCCGATAAGAGGTGATACGGCACCTGAAACACTGCCAATTACGGTATTAAGTGTATATCTGCGTTTTGACCACATTGTATACAAGATTACATAGGTGAGCCAGCCCACGAACGCCCAAATGGCTGCTTCAATCGTTGCAAACAGCAGCAGGATAAAGCCAAGAACAGATAAGGCTATTCCCAGCGTTAATACGGTCTTTAAAGAAATAGTCCCTGTAACGGTTGGGCGGTTTTTCGTTCGGTCCATCACCGTATCAATATCAACATCATACCAGTTATTAATAACCAGTGCCCCGGCCATAACCAGTGTACTTCCAATCATCGTTAGCAAAAAAACGTCCCAATTTGCGCTAAATGCAGTACCAGAAAAATAGAGCGCTAACCAGTAGCCTGTAAAAACTGGAAGCACATTAGCAAATAAAACATTTGCCTTAAAAAGTGCTTTTAAATCAGATAAAAGAGTTGACGTATTTTGCCTTTTCGCTAATAAAACTGTCCCATCCTTCTGTGAGGAAGGTAACCAATCATTTTTCAATTATAATCCTCTCCTGAATCTAGGTTCTAAATGATTCCCAATGATAATGTTTTTCACCCTTCATATTTTAACATAATTATTGAACGAACCGTATAGAAAACCTCAAAAAGAGCCCCCACCTAGTTGGTAAGGCTCATTAAGTACCCAGTTTGGACAAACTTTTTTCCATTATAAGCAATTTCCCTATACAAAAAAAAAGCGCCGACGTAGATTAATAGGAGACAAGGAGGTGCGAAGCCATTATTGGTTATTATGTGTTCGACCTTCCTTTTCAAGAAAAACAGAGGTGAAAAAATGAGAAACTTTTCTTCAGATGATATTCAAAGGGCTGCGGAAGAAGTTAAAAAATCTGGGCATGGCAAATTCATGTTTAGGGATCCGGGTTTAAAGCACAAATCACATCATAAAAAACATAGCAGAAAAAAACCGCCCCTCCCACACCACCGGAAAACTTCGCGTCGGAAAACTTCACGCCGGAAAACTTCACGCCGGAATACTTCTAGAAATCGGCAAACTTCCATTATCATAACTACTAGACGGAACACTTCCAGAAATCGCCAGACCTCAATCGTGGTGACTTCTAGGCGGATTACTTCCAGTCAGCAGCCGGTTTCCTCCAGGGTGACTTCTAGGCGGAGTACTTCCAGTCAGCAGCCGGTTTCCTTAAGGGTGACTTCTAGACGAATTACTTCCAGACAGCAGCCGGTTTCCTCCAGGGTGACTTCTAGACGAATTACTTCCAGACAGCAGCCGGTTTCCTCCAGGGTGACTTCTAGACGAATTTCTTCGAGACAGCAGCCGGTTTCCTTAAGGGTGACTTCTAGACGAATTACTTCCAGACAGCAGTCGGTTTCCTCCAGGGTGACTTCTAGACGAATTACTTCGAGACAGCAGCTGGTTTCCTTAAGGGTGACTTCTAGACGAATTACTTCGAGACAGCAGCCGGTTTCCTTAAGGGTGACTTCTAGACGAATTACTTCGAGACAGCAGCCGACTGCCGCCATCGTCACATCTAGACGAAATACCACCAGTAATCGCCAAACCTCAGTCGTGGTGACTTCTAGACGGAATACCTCCCGGAGAAATACATCCAGACGGAACACTTCTAGACGCAATACCTCCCGGAGAAACACATCCAGACGAAACACTTCTAGACGCAATACCTCCCGGAGAAACACATCCAGACGAAACACTTCTAGACGCAATACTTCCCGGAGAAACACATCCAGACGCAATACTTCCCGGAGAAATACATCCAGACGGAATACTTCTAGACGCAATACTTCCCGGAGAAATACATCCAGACGGAATACCTCACGCAGAAACACATCTAGAAGGGTTACTTCGCGTAATAGATCACGGAGACGATCAAGATGTTGTAATCGTCCAGGCAGGAGCAATGTTGGACAAGGAAATTGGGGCTGGAGCACAACACCAAATGATAAATTCGAAATGGAAGGGTATTATAGAAGCCGTAACATGTGGCTGCCAAATAGGAGCTAAGTCTATCCTAACAACGGTGGAATAATAATAAAAAAGATGCCAATCGGCATCTTTTTTATTATTATTCCACTAGACACTCGCAGCCCCCTACTTTTTAAGGCTCACATACTGTAAGATTCCATCGGCAACGTTGCTGAGAAGATTCGTTAGATACGTTGGGTCTGAAAGGTTTCTGTCTTCCACAGGATTGCTCATAAAACCCATTTCAACTAATGTGCTTGGCACCTGAGACCAGTTAAATCCTGACAAATCACTTCGAAACGATATTCCATTCACCTTAACAGCGGTATTTTTTTTCGTTTCAGCTAAAATCAACTCTGAAGCCTTTAAACTGTCCTCGTAAATCGCTTTGTTGTACCGGTCGTTATGAGCGGGAGTCAACACAGATAAACCGCTAACGTTTTTATCGGTTGACCCATCCGCATGAATCCTAATGAATAAATCCGCTTTATTTTGATTGGCGAATTCCGCCCTTTCCTTGTTGCTCAAATTGACATCGTGAGTTGTCCGTGTATAAATGACTTTTACCCCTTGCTTCTCCAATAGATCCCCTAAAATAAGCGAGGCTTCCAATGCTAATTGATACTCTGGCTTCCCCGTTGCAACACCGGATGTACCGCCTGTAACCTTCATCTTCATCTCAGCTGCCCCTGGTCCTACAGGCTCTTTTCCTAAATTTGCATGCCTTTGATGACCGGGGTCGATGACAACCAAAAAGTCCCTTTGAATCACCTTTGTTTCTTCAGAAGAAGCCGTTTCCGACGTCACTGAGTCCTCTTTTACTGATTCTTCGACGTTATTTGCTGCGACTGCGGCTTCCGGGTCTTTTTTCGAATATTCGTTTGCCGTTTCTTTCTTTTCGTCCTGTGATTTTTCAGCCGCACTCTCTTTCGCTGCCAACTCGGATTTTTCATTCTTACTAGTGCCAGCCTTTTCTTTTGCCGCAGCAGGATTGAAAAAATAATAAAGAGGGATCATCGCTAATAGAATGATAAGGGCAATTCCTATCTTGACTGCTCTTGCGTTCACTTTAGGTACTCCTCTCGACTCTTTATCAAATCTATGTTGTATTTTTCAATCGGGCTTAATGTGTCGTTATAGGATGGGTCTTGGAAGTACCACGATTTCTGGTCGAAATAAGCACGCAGCTCCTCTTTGGTAAACACATGACCATGTCGTGCAAAGATTTCATTTCTCGCCAAGCCAAGCTCTTCAAGAGAAAGCGGGGCAATCTCACTTTCTGTTAATCTGTTAACATCACTATGAGGAAAAATAAACTCATTAGTTCCGGAAACAGTGGAATTTTTAGTGGAGCCAAATACCTTACTATGAATCACTAATGATAAACTTCCCTTATCAGAACCCGATAATACTGGTATCGAATAACCGCATGAACCAGAGTACGCCATTAAATCCGCTTGGGAAAGAGTAATCGGATAGTCAGACACACATCCATTACCAACTTCAATGTCCCATTTTGTCTTTAATTCCCCCGATAAGTCATCAGCAATGAAGTACACTTCTTTTGCCCAATCTTTTAAAGGCGATAAGTCCCCACTATCATAGAGATCAAAAATACGAGTCAAATTTCTCGAAGGGATATTATTGGCTTCCAAAAATAAAGTACCATTCCGGTTCGTAATGTCCCACTTACCTAGCGAAATAGCCGCCCCCGAGGCATTGATTTTCAAATTGTTCAATTTTCCCGCATAGTTTTTAATAATCGTTTCCTCATCATTTTCTCCTGCCTTTTCTTCCTTAGTGCCGGCCTTTACTGAGTCGCTTCCCCCAGCTTTTGCTCCAGATGTCATATTATGAGAAACCGCTTGTGGCTTCGTTTCTTTTAATCCTGTTACAATAAAATAGGCACCAACCAATACTGCTAACCCGCCGACAATTGATAATACAGTTATTAATAGATTGCGATTCTGTTTGTTTTTAATTTGTTTAACGTAGGTTGTTCTCTCTGTTGCCGAAAAATTCCCGGGATACTCAGTCCTTTGAACCCTCATCTTTGTTCCACAGCCAGTGCAAAAAATTTGTCCATCCTTTAATTCATTTCCACAATTCGTACAAAATTTAGCCACTTAAGTATGCTCTCCCTCTTACCTATTTTTTTATAAAATTTCCTATTATGTAGAATTTCGACATTCACACAAAAAACCCTACTTCTTCCAATTAAAAAAGAAAGGCCCATCTAACGATTAGATAGCACCTACTGTGATAGCCATAATAATGCCGATGATGATGAAACAAACGTAGTTATTTGGCTGCGGCAAATCTTTTCTATATTACAAAAATACCAGAAATAGCAAAACTTCACCATTGTTATTGAAAAATAAAAAGGACTAGATGTCCTTTCAGATTTCTTCCAACTATTAAATTCTACTCTAATTTTGCTAATTTCCGCTGCAGATACCTTCTTCTTTCTTCAATATATTTCGCGATAACCGCTGCCTCCTTGTCAAAGTCGCAAATCGTTTGTTTTTTATAGGGATCCTGTAATACATAGGGGCGCACCAATTGAAGCAGATTTTCGACCTTAGGGATCATAAAGTCAACCGTAAATTGATGATTCATGATGGCTTCAAGCAGGGTTCGATATTGCTTGCGAAAACTCTCCACATCTAGGAGCCGAGCCGTTAAGGTATTAAAGCCGTCTATCGGGACATAATTCGCTTCCATTACCTTTCCGTTTACATCACGGCCCCAGGTGGCATCATAATCCCACGGGATGACTTCAAACAGACCAGTATCTCCATTCCTGTAAAGCGCATAGTTATGGACGAACCCATCGTAGTTTGAGGTGAAAATAATTCCCGCTATCCAGCGAAGGTATTTGTCGACATCGACAAAATTCAAAATTTCCTTTTCAAATTCATTTTGGGGGATTGTATTGATTTTATAAATAAATTCCTGTAAATAAAAATCCTCTGTTGCGGCTCCACATTTTCTTTCATACCCTAATTCCAGCGATTTTTTTGTTTCCTTATCCAAATCGCTCATTAATGAAAAATTGGCATCCCCATCGACTGCATAAAAAATACTTCCATCGGGGAGGCTTCTTCTTTTTAAAAAGTTTTCATCCACCGATTCGATTTCCAGATAGACCCCTTCTGCTTTTCCGTTTTGCGTTAAAAAAATATGATGTGATTGTGGTGCTAATACACCTATTTCCGCAAAGAAATCAAATGATAATTTATTCCGTATCAAAGATGGGTCCTTGAATTCGGCGTTTAAATGAATTTGTTTCGATCCTTTGAATTTTGCCGGTTTATAAAAAGAAATTTGATAAGACTTTTTCGAAAAATCACGGATATGGGAGCCGCGGTAGCTTAAATCAATTTCAAGCCTTTTCCCATCCAACGTTAACTGAGCTGGAATCGGATCATCAATCCAAATATCTCTTCTCAGCTCTCTTACATCATTGGGTTTTATAAACAGCTTATAGTGTGGTAATTTCTCAGCCTCGTCCATTTTCAATCCCTCCTCCTTTATTCGTATGAAAGAAAAAAGAAGGATGTCACGTTGAAAAAGCATTTTTTCTGCTACTAGGCTTATGTCCCATACAAAAACAGACCTGGATACGTAAATTGGTAAAAGAAGAGTGAGTTTTATAGACAAATGGTCAATTAAGTTTTCGTACTCCCTTTTCTATATTTAAAGGAGGTGCTAAAATGGAGGAAATTACACCGGAGAAGATTCAAAGTGCAGCAGATGAGGCAAGACGCGGTGGTTTTGGGGATTTCATGTTTAGAGATCCTGGCTTTAACCGTGGTGCTTCACGGAGGAGAACAACCAAACAACGAACTTCTAGTCGTGGAACGACTTCACGAAAGAATACTTCAAGACGCAATACATCCGGACAACGTAACACATCAAGAAAGAACACTTCTAGACGTAAAACTTCTAGACGCAGGACGACAAGAAGGAATACAATCAGGCGCAGAAACTGCAAAACCACTTTTCAAGGCAATTGGCAAATTGAAAGATGTTGGGATGACAGTAACCAGTCCTACTTTAGGATGAAAAGCAGATAACATCTTAATTATTCAGACAAAAATGGGAAAGGACACGAGAATCCTTTCCCATTTTTATTGTTCTCGGTTTATTCACCCATTTAAATTCTTCAAATTTATGAATTCTGGAATTTTATTTTTTCTCTGGAATCACACAGTTCCCATCGGCACAGCTGGCATCATCGGTAGTGGAAAGATCCTGGAACATGGGAGAAGCAGATTCTTCCTGCCATACTTTTTGAAGGGCTCCGATAAAGGTTTCCGTTGGCTGGGCACCGGAAATTGCATATTTTTGATTTAGCACAAAATAGGGAACACCGCGAACGCCGTATTGCTGTGCCAGGGATTCATCTTGACGGACATCAGCGGCAAAGGCATTTTTATCATGAAGGAGCGTTACTACATCTTGCCGGTTTAAACCTGCATCCTCGGCAATGTCCGCCAACGTTTCCAAATCGCCAAGATCCTTTCCATCTGTAAAGTAGGCATGAAGGAGTTTTTCAGAGACCACTGCTTCTTTCCCCAACGTTATTGCAAACTTGGCCAAACGATGAGCATCAAAGGTATTGGTAGGCTTCATTTCATCAAAATTGAAGGTTAAGCCCACTGTTGCAGCCTGAGTCCCAACACCTTGGTTCGCTTGTTTAGCTTGCTCAAGACTCATGCGATATTTTTTGGCTAATACTTCGTGAATATTTTCTCCACTATTCTTTGGCGAATTTGGATCGAGCTCAAAACTCTTGAATTCAACCTCAACTTGATCCTTATCTGGAAATTGACTTAACGCCTCTTCCAACCTTCTTTTCCCGATATAACAAAATGGACAAACATAATCTGACCAAACTTCAATTTTCAACTCAACACACCTCATTTTTCTACGTTTAGCTATTATAGTACCACAAGGTGCTTAAAAAACATGAAAAGTTGCCTAAAGAAAAAACGCTAAAAAGTGCCCTGTACGATTCTTACGGGCACTTTTATGATTTTTACCTGCTATTGCTTTTCATGTTCAAACTCATCTTCCAACCTTTGTATCTCTTCGATTGATTTTTCAAGGGCTGCTTGCGGACCTTTGAAATGTTTCTTGTAATAGCTTAAGTCCATGATTATCAAGATAATAAACATCCCGCCCAAGGCATAGGCGGCCATTTGGTTTGGCGGAATCACCATCATAATCGAAATGAAGAGAATCCAGATGATGCTGAGAATATTAATCGGCTTGCTCCATTTTCCAAGACTCCAAGGACCGTAATGCTTTCGTAAAAAGATTCCTTTCGCTTCGGCTTCTAATTTAAGATAGATTGGAATCCCATAAGCAACATACAAGCCAACAACACTTACCCCGGTTAAGAATGCAATGGTTGAATAACCGGCATTTGGATTTAGAATTTTTGTGAAATAATCAATTAATGCTAAGGCAAAGGAAAGAATTACGGCCAGCCAAATCGCCTTTGCCGGTGTCCGGAATTTGCGGCTGATTTCTGCCCAATGACGGCTGAAAGGCATGCCCTTATCACGCGAAAACGCATACATCATCCGTGAGAATGAGGTAATCGATGAGAGACCGCAGAAGAACATCGCAAAAGTGACGAGCCAGAGAACGATCGATCCAAACGTACCGCCCAACGCTTGGCTAATGACATAGATAAAGGCATTGTCAGAGTTCACTGCACCAGCCGCATCGTGAATCGAAAGGGTCACGAAGGCAAGCATGATAAACCCAAAGACGAAGGAAAAAGCCACTGAATTGTAGATCCCCCACGGTGCCCTGACACGCGGATGAACGGTTTCTTCAATCGTATGTGCCGAAGCGTCATAGCCGGTAAAGGTCCATTGCGCCTGCAATAAACCAATTAAAAAGGCCAAGAAATAGGGCTTATCGGAAAAAGTTTGCCCGACCTGGAATAAGTAATCAATTGGCTGCAAACCGTTTTTTGTAAAAAAAGCCAAACTGACAACCAAAATAGCGACGACAAGCATATGATACCAGGCTGAAAAGTCATTTAATTTGGCAACGATTTTAATTCCGACGTGGTTGAGGATTCCGTGTAATAGAAGAATTACGCCAAAGACAATTAGAATGGTAGTATCGGTGGAAGTATAACCAAAGACTGTTGCTAAGAGTGGGTCGGCGAATAAGGCGCATGAGTAATCAATTCCCGCGACAATTCCGATTTGACCAATAAGATTAATCCAAGCGGTATACCAGCCAATCCTTCTCCCTTTTAGAGTGGCAGCCCAGTGGTATAGGGCACCAGCGGTGGGAATCGCTGACGCAAGTTCAGCAAGTGAGGCGGCAACCAGTAGCACGAAAAAGGCGACAATCGTCCAGCCAAAGCCCATCATTCCAGGTCCGCCGTAGGTTAATCCATGGCCATATAATGAAACGGCGCCAGTTAAAATAGAAATAATCGAAAACGAGATGGCAAAGTTTGAAAATCCGCCCATGTCACGCAGCAGCTCTTGGGCATAGCCATACCGGTTTAGCTGCTTTCGATCCTCCAACATTTGTTGGTCTTTATTTTTCATTCCTTTCTCCCCTCTCCTGTTTAATTTCTGACATCCTTATCAACAAAAATTTCATGTTCCTCCTCTTTAAAGGCACGGACGTTTTTATTGGCATTCAAGCCAATCGCCGTTCCGACGCAAAGCGTAATCACTACTAAAGCAAAACCGATAAATACCTCCATTTAACTAACCCCCTTCCTATTGTTTTTTCTATAATTCCAGTTTCACACCGCTTACTTTTTGGTCCATCATTTTTTGTAAAACGGTGCCGATATGGGCACCCGCTTCAACGGGCGGAGTGCCCAGCGGGTGAATATTCGAGATGACATTGCGGTCCGATTCGACAACCCCTTTTCGGGGCCGATAACACATATAGGCACTCATTGAACTTGCCGAAACAAGCCCGGGCCGTTCGCCGATTAGGAGAACAAGTACCTCTGGCTCAAGAATTTCGCCGATATGGTCCATACACGCGACCCTGCCCCCTTTCACAAAAAAAGGCGTTCCGTAGTTCAGATTGTTAAGTTTCAATGAATCTAGTAAGGCGGGGTATACATCCTTCAAATTGGTTTCTACGGCACTGGCGCTAAGCCCATCTGAGACGACAATTTGCACCTGCGGTCGATGCCGGCACCGCTCCTTTATCGTTTGGACGGCCGCATCTGTTAGCACCCTTCCCTTATCCGGCCTTTTCAAATAAACTTCCTTGGTCTCATAGCATGTCTCCACCGTGAATAAAGCGAACTCCTCCAGGTAGTTTTCGAGCACCTCGCCGCCGACTGCATCGATAGCGGCCGCATGGTCGAATTGCAGCTTTAACATCGTTTTCGTAAGCGGGCGGGTGCCTGTTCTCCAGACGCCAATCCGGGCCGGGGTGGAAGCAGTCAATTCCGCGACTCCTTCCTGAAAATCAGGCTTCGGAATCGAGGTTTTCCAGTCTTGTTCGGTAAATATGAGTCCTTTGTCATCTGGATCTGCTCTATTCTCTATTGGAAATTTCGCTTGCAGCTGCTCCATTACCTTTTGAACAATCAATTCAATTTGTTTTTCCTTCAAAAATGCTCGCCTCCTTTCGATAATTATGCCTTGTTCGACAGTAATAGTGGCTTATCTTATTGGTGGACATCTCTTTGCGACAGTTGGAGCACTCTTCGCGACAGTTGGGGCACTCTTCGCGACAGTTGGCGCACCCTTTGCGACAGTTGGACATCTATATCGACAGTTGAAAGACCCTTCGCGACAGTTGGATCACCCTTTGCGACAGTTACGGCACCCTTCTCGACAGTTGGAGCATCCTTTGCGACAGTTGGGGCATTCTTTCCGACAGTAAAGCCACCAATACCACTTCTCAATCTACATAAATATGGTCGGGTCCCCTGCCCGTCCTGTTAATCTCCCGCCCTCGATAATCCCCATTTTTTCGAGCCATTTTTCAAAATAAGGCGCCGGTCTGAGGCCGAGAACACTGCGTACTGAGGCAATATCATGAAAACTCGTAGACTGATAATTAAGCATGCAGTCATCCGCCATCGGCACGCCAATGAGGAAATTTACCCCGGCAGAACCTAGTAAGATAGCGAGGTTTTCCATATCATTTTGATCCGCTTTCATATGGTTCGTATAACAAACATCAACCCCCATCGGAATCCCCTGGAGCTTCCCCATAAAATGATCCTCGAGCCCCGCCCTAATGACCTGTTTGCTGTTGTATAGGTACTCTGGTCCAATGAAACCAACAACCGTGTTCACAATAAATGGTTTATATTTTTTCGCGAGGCCATAGCATCTCGATTCGAGCGTCACTTGGTCAATGCCGTGATGGGCATCGGAGGACAGCTCTGAGCCCTGTCCGGTTTCAAAATACCAAAGATTCGGCCCATGGGAGGTGCCTTCTTTTTGAATTAACTCATTTGCTTCATCTAGGAGATCGATGCTAATTCCAAATGCCTTATTCCCAGCCTCCGTGCCCGCTAAGCTTTGAAAAAGCAAATCAGAGGGAGCGCCATTTTTTATCGCCCGCATCTGTGTCGTCACATGGGCTAATACACAGTTTTGCGTCGGGATTTGGAATCTGTCTATTTCCTCTCTTGTCATTTGTAAAATTTGCTTCACACTTTCAGCCGTGTCAATAACCGGGTTGATACCAATAACAGCATCGCCGATTCCGTAGCTTAAGGCTTCATAGAGGGAGGCTTTGATTCCTTGGATGCTGTCTGTTGGATGGTTCGGCTGTGCCCTGCCAGCAAGAGTTCCTTTGTGGCCAATTGGGTAATTGCACTGGGTAACGACTTCTATTTTTGAAGCTGCCTGAATTAAATCGAGGTTGGACATAATTTTGGCGGCGGCAGCGGCCATCTCACTTGTCAGCCCTCTGCGGATACGGCTGATTTCAATGTTTGTCGTGTTATCAGAGAGTAGGGTTTCACGGAGCTCACTTACGGTCCAATTGGCGATAGATTGAAAGATTTTTTCATTGATGGATTCCTCTATCAAGCGTGAAACCTCGTCCTCTTCTGGTGCCAGCACAGGGTTGTTGCGAATATCGCTAAGGGTTAATTCGGATAACAGGTGCCGTGCGGCGAGCCGCTCCTGGGCATCATTTGCGGCAATACCAGCAAGCTGGTCGCCAGACTTTTCCTCATTCGCTTTCGCAAGAATGTCTTTCAAATCACGGAATTGATAGGTTTTATTAAGTAAAGTTATCGATGATTTCAAATTATCACCTCCTATTTAAACACCCTAAGAAAACGCCAAAGTTTTGACGACTACCGGCACCAATGTATCATTCAATGGCGCGCCAATATCAATATAATCACCATGTCCTATCCCAATTTGATCAATGCAAATCACTTGATACTTAGTTTGCAGCCGCAACGCCTGCCCTAGGGCCTTAGCCATGTCATTTTCACAGACGACGACGAGAACCTCCGCACGCGGGAAATGCTTCGAATACAGATTGCCAATAATATCTGCAAATTCCTTAAGCTTTACGTATGATAAGTAGAGTGTACCGCCTAAACCAATTGCAAATGGTAAGCGGTCATTTCCCCCAAACCATTCCTTTCCCTTTAAAAAAGCTTGCTCTATCTGCTCTTCAAAATCCATTTCCGTAAAGGCCACCTTCACTACAGGAACATTCCGTAAGGGCAGGAGCTCAGGTTGAATGGAAATGGTCGCTCCGCTTAGCTTTGTCGTTTGGGTTCCAGCCCCAATAACGGTTGCGCTGGATGTCTGTGCCGCCTCCACCACAGTAAAATGGTACCTTTTTACCACCTTCATTAACTCACTCGCCAGCAGCGGACCGATGTCGTTAAATTTTGCCACATCTGCTAACGTCGCAGGGGGTGCTTCCAATGCAAGCCGCCCGACTCCCCCAGAAACCATTACCTCCTGAATTCTCGGTAAGACCTCACAGGATGTGCTATGGACCAAGCTTTCAAGTGAGGAAATTGATTTTTCCCCTGCTAACACATCAAGCAAATCGCCGCATAGCGCTGAAGTGATTTCGACCAGCTCCGCAAACGACATGCGCATCCCTTTTTCTACTTGAAACTTTTTAAAAAAAAGCCATGGTTTTAAAGACGGTGATACCGATAAGATCTCGCCTAGTGAATTCATCTCGATCAATCGGCCGCCAACATGAAAAGTGATCGTTTCAAGCACTTTCCCCTGCTGAAAAACGACAACATTTGCCGTACCGCCGCCAATATCAATGTTCGCAATTGCCGCTCTCGACGATTGCGAGTGCCTGGCCGCCCCTGAACCTTTTCCTGCTAACACCGCTTCCAAACTAGCACCTGCTATTGCGACCACAAAGTCTCCGGACCGTTCTGCTAAATAATGAATCAGCTCGTCGGCATTCTTTTTAATTGCCGTTTCCCCGGTAATGATGACGGCCCCTGATTTAATATCTGAAAGTGTTAGACCCACTTGCTGATACTCCTTCTCAAGCCAGGAAACGAGCAGAGGCAGATCAATTTCCTCTTCATTTTTTAACGGGGTGGAAATAATCTCACTAACATATGTGACCTTCCGTTCAATGATATCGAACTGCGGCAGGGAAAAATGGCTCGATACCCGGCCCAGCGTCAATTCACTCATCATAAATTTGGAGGTACTTGTACCAATATCAATGCCAACACTTTTAATTACCACCGAGCTCAACGCACCTCACTCCCGATCGCAGTGTCTAAATTTTTTCCGCAAATTTGTCCCACCTGTTGTAGTGAAGTTTGTACCATGTTATTCGAACTATTCAAATAATATTCGCTAAGAATGGATGATAGGGTGCTGAACAATACCGCTACAGATATTTCTCGATTGCTGTCCGCAGCTCTGAAATCCCTTTTAAAGTGACAGACGATACATGAAAAATCTCATTTTGTGGGAGAACCTGTCTTAAAATTTTCTCCGCCTTAGCCAAATTCGCATCTGGATGGTCTATTTTTGTAATCACCCCTAAAGGCACGATTGGAAAGCCCTGGGCAAAATTAGGAGGCAGAATCTGTTGAAGCCTTGTGGCATCTTGGACCACCAGCACTGCCCTCGCTTCAAGCGATGTCGCCAGCAGCGAGCGGTAAAACAGCGGGTTTTCGCTATATTCACCGGGCGTGTCGATAATCCACTCGTTGTAACTAAGTGCTTGTGTTTTTAGCACAGGCGACGAATCCTCCAATAGACACTTCGTTAACGTCGATTTCCCGGATCCAATCGGACCAATCATCATAACTTTGCCTGTTTTCATGAGCGGGTAATCTCTGCTGGTTCAAATTTTAAATGCCTGCTTAAAAATTGATTAATGGCTTGGATGGCCATGTCCACGTCAGATACCGTTCCGCAAATGACCAAGGAACCGGTAAATCGGTCAAGGTAGCCTATTTCGATAGCGGCGGCTTTTGTAGCTATATCGGCGGCGATTATCGCGGTTTCCGTCGGCGTTAACGTTAAAATCCCAATCGCACCGGCCTGCCCGATTCCAAGTTTTGTGTACAATGCTTCATCGGGATTGGCGATGATATGGGCTAATGTCAGCTGTTTCCCGGGAACATACTCTTGAATGACGCGCTGCTTTTTCTCCGTCAATTTTCTCAACACCTTTTTAAAAAGCTAAAATGAACTATGGGGGGAAAGCGCAATTTTCTTAACGGTTTCAGCAAACGCTTCTGCCGCCGCGGCACAGGACGATTGACTTCCGGTTAGCAGCCCGCCGCCGAAGTTTGTTTCCGTCGGCGGTCCATAAAAAACACACAGCCTTACATCCGCTGCCTTCAAGGCAGCATCCAAGCCAACCATTGCTTCAAGCGGCGGTGCTATCAAATAGGCTAACGGCTCGCCCGGATTAATGCCTGCCATTTTTGACAAATATGTTCCCGTCCGTGAAATTGTGTGGGCAAAATAGGCATGATCCCCTGCCTTGTCCACTGCATAAAACGCCGGTCCCTCATTAATGAGGTGAACCGCCGCCTCAAGACCGCTTTTTACCTCAGAAGGTGTTGCCCCGCCTAAAATACCTAAGAACTCCCCCGATAATGGACCCGAAGCATGTGCCGCTCCGGCATAAAAGGACTTCGCATAAACGACCTCCACCGCTGCCATCTTCGTTGCCTCATCTAATGCGGTATAGCCGACATCATCGCTCGTGCTAGTTACGAGACCTAAGCTTTTAACATTGGCGGGTACCTTAAAGGCCTCTCTTAAACCATCATCAATGTTGGGAATGATTTGACTTGCCAGGGTAAAAGCCGGAATTCGTTTGACTTCCATCCTATCTTCACCTCCTAAATAAAAGATGCCCTGATGACAGTACTAGACTATAACCAAGGCAGTATTACAGATTTCTATTCGCTTATATAATTAATTCTATTATTTAAGGGCTAATTTATGACTTCTATTAGTCCAACTATTATTATTTCTTTCCAAATGCTTAGCTGCTTTAAACAGCCGCCAATCTATCCGGCAATAGGAAATAGAGTAATCCTTCCGATACTTTCTCCCCTGTCACCGCTTCCCAAGCACCTTTATAGAACGCCAGCTGGCTGCAATAGAATGCCTGAAGCTTATCATAGTCTCCCTCATGTTTCGCCCGGTCTGTTTTGTAATCCACAATAGTCCAGGAGCCATTCTTCTTATAGATTAGGTCAATCGTTCCTTTGACCAAGAATGGATACTTATCCTCAGGATTCTTTGTGATTAGTGTATAAAGATTGTGACCCTTTTCGACCTTCAACGTGAACGGTACCTCTGTCAGCACTTCCTCTGCTGTTTGTAAATGCTCCCAAAGCTTCGACCTCTTAAGATTTTGCAGATAGGTTTCAACCTCCGCTTCTTTCGCTGCCGGTAGATTAAATTTGTTCAAAGCGATCTTCAGATAATGGGTCAGGTCGTATCCTTGAACCGCTTTTTCGAACACATCATGAATGAGCGTCCCCCAGTCTTTTCCGCCGCCGGATTCCCGTTCTATAGTGATTTCACGATAATTCTTGTCCTTTGTCGGCGTCCAATGATCATAGCTCTTTTCACTGCCGGCTTCAATCCATTCGTGTTTACGAATGGTTTTGGATTGAAATTCATTTAAAGTTATTTCCCCTTGAAGAATTTTCCTTTCAAATGAATCTACCTCTGGAATTTCCAGTTCTTCAATCGTATCCATTTCAAAAAGAATGTTCCAAGGGTTTTTCTTGTTACCGCCGTTTGCGCTGATAATCAATGCCTTCTCGGCCCGGGTGGAGGCGACGTAAACAATCCGCAGCTCTTCTTCGCTTAAGTACATTAATTCCTCCGCTTTATGGTCTGCCCATTTAAGCGGTATCGCCATTTCTTTTGATTGGAAGCCGGAATCGACTGTAAACGTGAAGAATCCTTTCGAAGACAAGTCTTCCCGTTTAATATGCTTCGATAAAAAGGATTCGGGACTAACCGCTTTTGCCGGGTGGGCCAAAAAGACAATTGGTGCTTCAAGGCCTTTGGCTTTATGGACATTCATGATGCGAACCGCATCGGCCTCTTCCTCGAGGTTTGCCACGACCGTTTTTTCAAAAATCATCTCTGTAAGGGTTTCTACAACCTGTTTATAGGATGTATTTCCTGCGGCCTCCTGCTTCCTAAGGGCTTCAATTACTTGCAGCAAGCTTTTATACGTTCGTTTACCGCGGCCATTTTTTAACAGTAATGGATAGAATCCTATTTCTTCAATGATAAATTCGATGGCAGCGGTTGGTCTAAGCGTGCGAATCAGCTTTTGGCAGAGCTGTAATTTGCTTAGGGCGAGTGTAAATTTAGCTTTTACTTTTTCAGTTAGGTCGTCCGGTATATCTGCATAAACCGAAAATCTACCCTTTGCTTGCTTCCACTGATACAATTCCTCATCACTAATGCCAAAGAAAATCCCGCGTAAAACGGCCACAAAGCCGACTTCATCCGTCGGGTCCAAGAACGATTTTAAGAGAATCCACAAATCCTGGAACTCCCGTGTCTCCCCAAGGATGACTTCGCCGCTGATACTGACCGGAATCCCGATATCTTCTATCATTTTTGCATAGATAGCGACTCCGTCGTTGTACCTTGTCAGCACCATGAAATCTTTAGCTCGATATCCTTGCTCCATAAGATTGTGAATCGTCAATGCAATGTTCTCGGCATCCTTTACAATAACCTCTTCTTTCTTTTTAACATCAGCGGGTACTGATAATAATTTAACTCCCGAAAAGCCAGCACCCCCATCCTCATGATGGGAAATCAGCGGACGGTACGCTGCTTGATAAACGGTTTCTACTCCCGGTAACTGCTGTTCAAAAACGGTATTTAATGGTTTCGTCACGGTGTCGAGGCTGCGGAAATTCGTTGTCAGCTGCAATACCTCTCCTCCATGGTCTTCCATTAGCTGCTTCACTCGGTTGTATGTATCAATATCCGCCCGGCGGAAACGATAAATCGCCTGCTTTGGGTCACCAACCACAAACAGCGAACCCGGTTTCGGTCTACAGCTTGTCCAGGTTTTTTCCTCTATATCTTCACTCGTTAAATAGAACATGATTTCCGCTTGAAGCGGGTCGGTATCTTGAAATTCATCGACTAGCAGGAAGCGATATTTGCCCTGGAAGTAACTGCGGACTTCACGATTTTCTTTTAACAGTTTTGAAGTATGCATCATTAAATCTTGAAAATTTAACAGAGATCGTTCCTTTTTCAGTTGCTCATAGGAATGTACTGCCCCTATTAGGAAACTGACAATCTTCGGATGACAGTATTCTTTCCATGCCTGGATCAGCGGCTTAATATTTTCTTCAAAGGCAGTGGTGATTTTCTCTTCGTAATATTGAGCGTCTTCTTTTGAAGCCCAGCGGTTAAAGGTTGGCTTGAGATTTTTAGCAAATAAACTAAAAATCCCGATAATGTCCTTATCTTCCATTGAGTCGATGAACCTATCCTTTTGACATGCCGTTACGATCGCTTTCTGGAGGGCGTCATAGCCCCTTAGCGGCTCCGCATCTGGAACGAACTTTTTCGCTTCCTGGATGTGCAGCATGAAGTAATTATAATCCTCATGCAGCTCTGGTTTCGAAACTGTTTCCGTCACCCATTCAACATCGGAATACTCCTTTAAATCCTTCAGCCATGGAAAAATATCATCCACGTTAATCCCTAATTCGGCGATTTCCCGAAAATGTGGTGAATCCTGATCCATTAAATCCTGCAGATAGTGCTGCCATGCTTCAACTAAAATATCCAAATCATCGGCTTCTTCAAGTTCCTTAAAGGTCAAATCTAACTGGGCTTCAATCGGACGCTCGCGGAGGAGCTTCGCGCAAAAGGCATGAACCGTTCCTAAAAAGCCTCGTTCCATGTTTTGCAGCGCATCTCCTAAACGATATTCGGCGTCAAGATCCGTTTCCTTTTTCCAGGCCTCCTCTAATTTTGCTTGAAAGCGGACCTTTAGTTCGTCTGCCGCTTTTCTTGTAAAGGTGATGGCGACAATTTCTTGGATTTCGGCGGTTCCGGTATGGATGAGATTCACCATTCGCTCGACTAGGCTCGTTGTTTTTCCTGAACCTGCACCTGCTTCTACTAAAAAATTGGTGCCGAGCTGGGATTTAATCTTACCACGTGCGCCCTGGTCCTGAATGACCTTAGTCATAGGCTCTAACCCCCTTTAGCTTCCGATTGGATTGTTTCAATTTCAGCATATCTTTATCATAAAAATGCCGGCGGCAGACTAGCTTAAGCTCGCAGAACTTACAATCATTTTCATCATCAGTCATTTCAAAATGACCGTGTTTAATGACATCTATTAATTTTTCAAGAATGTCTAACCCATTTGTTCTAAGGGAGCTATCCTGCTTGCGGGTAAACCGCTCGGCCATCCCTTTCACAGTTGGAAAATAATACGAGCTTTCCGCTACTGAGCCGGCGCCAAGATTTAAGTGCTGTTCAATCGCCAAGGCGTATATTAGATGCTGGAGTTGACGTCCGCCATTAAAAGCTCCGTGTTGCTTATAACTGTAGGTACTCCCTGTCTTATAATCGATAATGTGATAGCTGCCATCGCTTGCTTGATCGATACGGTCAATAATTCCCGAGATTTTCACTTTCCCAGATGGAAGGGTAATGATTGCCGCGTCTTTTTCACCGATACCAAAAGAATATTCAAAATGAAGTGCGTCGTAATTTTCGCTGTGACGCTCCTCTTCTTTCAGAAAAATTTTGCAGCAGGCCAAAATATTGTTTAATTCACGAAGATAGACTCTGTCATTTGGCGGCGGCTGGATTTCTTTTTGCTGTTCGATTAGCTTTGCTGCAATCGCTAAGATTTTGTCCTCATGCAAGGCATAAACAGGCTTAGTCTTAGTCTCTTTTAATTGCTTATAGAAATTTTCAAAAATGCTGTGGAGCAAGCTGCCTCGTGCAGCAGGATTAAGCCATTTGTTGGCATCAAATGAGACATCCTCAATCGGCCTTACTCGCAGCACTTCTTTTAAAAAATAGGAATAGGAACATTTCGCGAGTGTTTCAAGTTTGCCGGCACTCATTGTTTTTTCCGGATTAAGACGCGGATCATATTGCCTAGCATCTATTTGCACGAGTCCGTCGAATTCCGAAAAACTGTTCGTATTACGAGCCGTTTCTGCTTCGATACCATATTTAACATTTTGAAAATGGTCTAAAATCTCTTCATCTAGTTGGATAGAATCATCACTGGTTAATTTTTCATTCCAATAGTCTTTATCTTCAAAAATATCATTAGCAATGATGGCGGAAGGCAAGGATGTTAACTCTTTGAATTCCGCGTCTTTATTGCCCGTGATTAATCGGTAACATTGCAAAAAAACAAACGCCGGGTTAACGACACGATTATTATTAATATCAAAATTACAGTAGCTGAATGTTACCGTTCCTGTTGATTGAGCCAAAACCTGTAATAGCGTATACAAGTTTATCTGCCCTTTTTCCCGCAGCAATGGCAGCCTGTTTCCTAACTGAACCCGCTCCATGTCCAGCAGCAACGGGTCTTCACTGGAATTACCAGGGAACTTTTTATTATCTAAGCCCGCGATAAAGACAGTTGACCGGCTATTGTAAATCCCATCTCGATAGGAAGAGACATGCAGATGACCTGGCTTTGGACGCGACTGATTGATCCGGACAGATAGCAGTAAGTCCTTGACCTTTTCAAACAAATCGTAGCTTGATAACGATTCATCCGCATACGGGAGAATCTTATCGATTTCATCCAGCAAGGAAACTTTTGAAATTTCATCAAGGGATGAACTCGGTAGGCAATTATTTTTCAGAAGATAGGCTGTTCCCGTTAAGCATTTCTTATAGTTCATCGTTGTATCCAAGGGCTGAAACTTTTTAAAAAGAGATGCAAACCAATGCTTTAACCAGGAAAGATCTTTCAGGCGGTTTTCATAAAAAGTAATTTCTTCCGCTTGCAATAGCTTTTCAGACAACCGTTCGATTTCCATATCGAGGTGTGTAAGATAGCGTTCCTGCGACCAGCCAATCTGTAAATCCCGAAGCACTCGAGCGATTTTTGATTTAGAAGGGGCGTCATCTCCAAGCTCAATCAAACCCTCATTCAACAAATCAAGAAAGGCTTGAACACTATAATTGGACTGAATCCAGCTGATTAACCCGGAAACTAACCGCCCCGGGCGGCTGAAAGAAACTGGCAGTCCCTCTCCAAAGGTAATCGGGATATCCAGCTTTTGTGACAGGTGATAAAAAAGGGTTATGTAGGATTCAGCGTTGGTGTAATAAACAACGCTATCATCAAATGGAGCCTCTGTTGTTTTAATCCTTTCTAAGATTTGTTTAACTTCCATTTCCTCTGTTTTTGCGGTAAAAATACGTAAGTCCTGCTCGCCGCTTGCATGTTCCTGTTGATAGAGAAAACTTAGCGGAGTAGGTTCTCCCGTGCGAATCGAACCAATGCTAGTCCCCTCCGGTGTGTTGATGCCATAAACGGGTGCGAGCGGCAATTTATATCCAGACTCAGGTACAATTTTACCAAGGAGTTGTTCTTCTAGTTGTGAGAGATTTAGGCCGGATTGTAAAATAAAAATAACCTTTTCATCGATTTGCGCGAATTCCAGTGCTTTCGATAGAAGAGCTGCTTTGTCGGTAAAGTGATGGCTGTTTAAGACCTTTTCATACTCAGACAGTATTTCATATATATCTTCCGCCTTATCTCCTGTTATGAAAGCATCCTTTTTCAACGTGTCACTTCTAAATCCAGCTAGCCGCAAGGTTTGAATCGTTGTATAAATGGCATGGCTAAAGGAAGGCGTAATCTCCATTCCCGCGAAGTAACGAAGTCTGCCTTGTTCCTTCAATTCTGTAAGCAATGTAGAAGTAAAATGGACCCCGACGGTATGATCGATAATATTTAGTGGTTGGTCCGTATGGAGCTCCACTAGGTTTTGTGCAAGATCATGGACAGTCTTATACTTCAAATGAATTGCCAGATGGCCTTCCTTAACAAATGCCTCATTGATTTGTTCCCCGATGGCATGGGAATCAACGATAACGAGTTTTTCTTTTAGAGGAAATTTAGTGCAGATTTGACTTAGTTCATCTACTAGAAAAAGCAAACGCTTAACCTCCTATCATCTCGATAATCTTATCCCGAGTATATCATTTCTTCCTACCAGATGTATCCAAGTATTTACATTATTTAAACCAATGAATAACATAAATTTTTAAATATTGGTAATAATAACCTCGATTAACATTGAAAGGATGGGATGTTTGATGTCGTTAGAATGGTTTGACAGAGTATGTGGAGAATTGCAGGAGCACCTGGAGTCTATTTGTGACGAATATGATCAGGTTGGACAAATGACAATTGAAAGAGCGGCTAAACATCCAAGGATTGAGTTTTTCGTTGATACAGCAGATGTTGATACCGAAGAACTTGACCGTGATTATTTCTGCTCGCTGTTCTTCGACCCGCAAAACGAGGAATTTTATATCGATACCTTTGATGTTGACAGCGGACATACGGCGAAAGTCATCCTTTCAGACATTGAAGACATTATCGAGGAAGTCCATGGGAGTCTGCATGATTACATGAACGGCGATGATGATTATTCAGATGATGACGACTGCCTCCAGTCAAATGAAATGTTCGACGAAGTGGAGGTTTTTGAAGCCGATGATGATGAAGGGGAATATTATCAAGCTGAACAACTCAACAGTGACGACATTTTTGAAGAAATTGATGTTGACTGGTCTACTCCTGAAGTTACTGCCTTTAAGCATGCCGATGAAGTAGAGGTTACCTATCAATTTGGCGTTGTTCAGGCTACAGGAGACGGCGTTCTCAAACGGATCAACCGAATCTGGACAACCGAAGACGAGTTGATTAGGGATGAATCCCATTTTATTTTTAGCAAAGAAGAAGCTAGTACCATTATCGCGATGATTGCCAGCCACATGGACCAATTAAGCGAGTTTGATTTTGACAATAGTCCATAATAAACAAGGGAGCATGCCATTTGGATGCTCCCTTTCCTTAATCAACCGTATAATCAATTTCAATCAAATCCCAAGCGGTGACGATCCCTAGCGGTACCTCTTCGTTTTTTCCATTTTGGGTTATGATGACGCCTTCTAATTTCCGTTTCTTTTTATGTGCTTTTTCAAAAATATTTTCAACCTCAAAAATATTAATCTCTTTTGGAACGATTTCAATCAGAAGTTCTTTTTGATAATTCATGATATCCCAAACATGGATATCGGATAGATTCACATGACCGCTCTCCATATTTTGCGCCATCCATTTAACAATCGAACCTGCTGTCAGAAGCCCAATACATTTTTTATTTTTATAGATTGGAAATTTTGAATAACCATGCTCTTTTATCGCTGCCGTCACTTTCAAAATGCTGTCATGATAATCAAAATAAACCACATTTTTCGTGGCGATGGAAAGTGCATAATTAGGGCGGCTAAACACATTAGCGATTTTTTCAATATGGGAAACCACTTTTGCATTTGGCTCTGCAATATAAAAGCCTACCTCCATTTTTTCATGAACGATTGCATTTCGCAGTCGAGCATATTGCTCAAGATCTTTTTTATACGTTTCAATGATTTGATATTTTTTTGCCCCAATCTTCACCAAAACTACAAATCTTTCATCATTAATTTGCACAATATCCTTCAAAGCATCATGTACTTGGTTGTAAGCTACCTCAAACCGTTCCGACAGTAATGGTCCCTGTTTTTTATTCATATCATTTTGCTCTCCTATTACAGTGCTTTTCTTCCTTAATATTATCTAATCACTATTTCGATAGAAAAATCAATACTAAAAAAATTAAAAAAGTATACTAAAAAATAGAAAGGACCGCCCTTTTAAATAGGACAGTCCTTTGTATGGTATGAAAATTCATCCGGTTGGCAACTTTATTTTATCGATAATGGTTGATAAATAACTTTTTACGGTTCCATTTATGGTACTTTGCTGATTTGTGCGTTCATTTTGGCCTTGAGCATCACCCGGGACCTGGTCGGTGGGATTGGATTCTTCGTCGATTAATTCGGGTGAGTAAATTCGCTTGCCATTCATAATGCTTCGAATCGAACAAGCTAGCTTCTCGCTTGGGCTGTCCTTCAACAAATAACCTCTTACATCCGCTTGTAATACCCGAGCAAAATAACCAGTCCTTGCAAAGGTGGTTAAAATGATCACTTTGCAGCCAAATTGCTTTAAGGCTTTTGCTGCCTCAAGTCCGCTCATTTCCGGCATCTCTATATCCATGATACATACATCTGGCTGCAAACGGCACACAAGAGTAAGGGCCTCTTCTCCATTTCTTGCCTGACCAACCACTTCCATATCATCTTCCAAATTGAGGAGGGAACCGATTGCCTCTAGCAGCATTTCCTGATCATCAGCAATAACAATTCGAATCATCCCAGTTCTCTCCTTATCTGGCAGTTTCTTTCAAAGTTGAAACTCCCTTTAAAAGGGAGTCAGCAATAACAGTGTACTTATAACTCGGGTTTGGCTTGAATGGAAATACTCGTTTTCGCTAAAGCTTTAACGTCTTTAAAGGTGACAAAGTTCTTTCGTTCCTCATCCCATAGGCGAAAACGCAGTGACTTCAAACTAGTTGCAAGGGTAATCGTTGGCACGTTTTGTAATGGTGGCGTATTAGAGTGTGCCTCTTCAAGTTTATAGTTAGGCACCCTTGGACTTAAATGATGCACATGGTGATAACCAATATTTCCAGTTAGGAATTGCATTAGTTTTGGAAGCTTATAGAACGAACTTCCTTCCACTGCGGCTTTCACATATTCCCATTCTTTATCCTCTTCAAAGTAAGAATCTTCAAAAGTGTGCTGCACGTAGAACAGCCAAATACCAACTGAACCAGATAGTAAGAAAATTGACCCTTGAACTAAAAGGAATGCCTGCCAGCCGACTGCCCACACAAGCAAGCCAACCAAAGCAACGATAAGAACATTCGTTAAATAGGTGTTCATGCGTTCTTTCTTTTTGGCACCTTTGCGGTTAAATCTATTTTTTAAAAGGAAAACATAAATCGGACCTAATCCAAACATCACCAATGGATTGCGATAAAAACGATAGGCTAAACGAAGTCTCAGTGGTGCTGCTAAATATTCGTCCACTGTAAGCGTCCATATATCACCTGTACCACGCTTATCTAAATTCCCACTTGTTGCGTGATGAACGGAATGCTCATGCCCCCATTGATCAAACGGGAAGAGGGTAAAAACCCCCATGGCTGTCCCAACGATACGATTGATACGGCGGCTTTTGAAAAAGGAATGATGGGTACAATCATGAAAAATGATGAAAATTCTTGTCAAAAATCCTCCAGCTAACACAATCGGTACTAAAGCTAACCAATAGGAAACAGACAGGCTTAAATATGCCAGAAACCATAAAGTTATAAATGGCACGACCGTATTAATAATCTGCCATATACTTTCTTTTGTCGTTGATTTTTCAAAAGGTGCAATTTGTTTTTTTAACGTTTTCGTGTTTTGTAAGGTCATTTTATTCGAATTCCCTTCCTTATTTCTGTTGTTAATTCGAATTATAAAGGAAGGGAGTTGGACTTGTTAGTAGCAGGTGTCATATGCAGGGTATGACAAATGTCATGTACCAGATGATCTTAATGTTCATAAGTGGTAAAACGCTTCCAATCGATTTTACCTATTAACCTAAAATATCAATACTAAAACCCTTTAATACGAGGGAAATCATGAATTAGCTAACAGCCGAACAATTCGGTCTTCAATCTTTTTTCCTTTTTCGTCGTCCAACAAATTATTTAATAAAATCGAAAAAATAAATGTTTGCCCACTTTTTGTTTCGAGATAGCCTGATAACGAACTGACAGTGGAAATGGTTCCCGTTTTCGCTTTCACTTTTCCTTGGACTTCTGGGTCTTTCAAGCGATTTCTAAGTGTTCCGCCGACCATTTTTTCCCGTGAACCTCCTACAGGTAAGGAATAAAGATAGCTGGGAAACCATTTTTCCTTTTGTACCGCAAATAACAGCTGTGATACTTGATTGGCTGGAATTAATTCAACATGGGCAACACCTGATCCATCACGGATAACCATTGTTTTCGTGTTGACCCCCCATTTTGCCATCTCAGTTTCCAACACTTCGATTCCTTTTTCCCAGCTGCCCTCCCCTTTTACCACCTTGCCCATTTCCTTAATCAAGATTTCAGCATGGCCATTATTACTCAACTTCATAAATGGCACCAGTAACTCTGATAATGGCATTGAGCGGTGAGTCGCCAATATTTCTGCGGTGTCAGGCACCAGTCCTGTTTTAATTTTTCCCATAACTGTAATCCCCTGTTCTGATAATGACTGTTTCATTAGGGATAGGGCAAATCGGGTTGGGTCCCAGACACTGATCCAGTCTTTTTCACCATTTGCCTTAAGCGGAATCGTTCCTTCTATTGTTATCGTGTTTATAGCATGTGCTCGCTCGATGGTGATTACCTTTTTACCTTCTGCAGAAACCGTTTCAGCATGATTTACTATTTTTACATAGTCCGTTTTAGGGGTAATTTCTACAATGGGTTTGTCCCCCGTTTTTGTTCCCGGTTTCACCACAACCATGACTGAACCCGCATCATAGTCTGTTGTGGGTGAAGCGGTAAGTGCGGAAATCTGCGCCCCATAATGAGTCGTTTCATCACTCCATGGTAAGTCGAGGGAATAGCGGACGTCATCATACCAGGAATCATCACCAACGAGATTCCCGGTTATTTTTTTGATGCCCAGCCTCTGTAATTCTGCTGCCATTTTATCAAAATCGGATTTTAATAGCGTTGGATCGCCTTTTCCTTTTATAAAAAGATTTCCCTGAAGTATGTTCTTTTTTACTGCTCCATCCGTAAGTATTTCAGTTGGGAAGCTGTAGTCTTCTCCTAAAACATTAAGGGCAGCTGCAGCCGTTAGCAGCTTCATATTTGAAGCGGGCCGTAAACGGACATCACCTTGGTGATCATAAATGATTTCCCCGCTTGCGGCAGAGCGAATACTCACACCTGCGATCGCCCCTTGTAAATCCGGGTCATTCTTAATCAATTGATTTAGCTGCTGAACCAATTTTTCAGAATCATTCTTTGCAGTAACTTGACTGCAGGGGACGATAACCATTAATAAAAAAAGCACGAAAAATTTAACCTTTTTAATCAATCTATATCCAGCCTTCCTTAGAACTTTTCCACTTCCTATTTGAAAAATAGAATGCAATTTCTAAATTCTATTCTTGACCACTTGAATATTTTTATTAAGGTAAGCCCAATTTTGTGGTGCTGGGAGGCTGATTTGCCAAAAGGTTGTGCCTGCCAATTGGTAGAGATCGATGAGCCGATATTTTTCTATAAAACTACGAATATCTTCAAACCAGACAACGTGCTCCTCCACTCCATGCCAATACCGATACCACGGCGATTTAACGGTATTGTCGAATTCAATCGCCGAACCGGTGGAAATAGCCTGATTTTGGGCACCAAGTACCGATAGGGCATGAGCAGCATTCGTAGGAACAACCTTATCATACCCATAAAGCGGCATTGCGATTTGCAGCTTTTGCGATTTGATTTGGGTGATTGAGTACCGGATAACTTGTTCCATCCACGTAATTGGGGCAATCGGATCAGGCGGACCTCCGGGGTAGCCGTAATCCATTGTCATCACGGCAACGAGATCGACCACACTGCCAATCGCGGCATAATCATAAGCACCAATGATTCGATTAGTTGGAATATCCGCTGTTTTCGCATGAACATTCACATGCAGGGTAAGCCCGCCTAATGCGTTCTTTAAATCTGTTAGAAAGGTAATAAAATCATGGCGTTGGGCCGGCGGAATAAATTCAAGGTCGATACTGACACCGCCAAAGCCCCTATTTCTTGTTAAATTCACCAAACTAGCTATCAAATTTCCACGATAGGTTGGATTTTGGAGCACCCGCCCTGCCAATTCCGCACTAAAATCATTTCCGGCAATATTCCGTATCATTAATAACGGAGTGATGTTCAGTTGATTGCATCTTGAAACAAGGGCTGCATCCTCTATCACATTAAACGCAAATCCTTCCTCAGTAAACGAATAAGCAACAACTGCTAAAAACGTCAGCTGTCCCGCTAGACTCTCTATCGTTTCGAGGTTTGCACTTTCAGACGAGGGCACTAAAAACCCGAGTGTGGCTATTTCTAATTTTAATGGCGAAGGAATATTGATGATTTGGCCGATATAAAGTTTGTTCGGGTCAATGCCGGGATTTGCCTCTAAGATTGTTGGAATATCAATATTGAATTGTTGTGCCAACTGCCAAATGTGATCGCCGGCTTTTATTTGATAAGGACGGATTGGCGGCAGGGTGCCAGGAAGGTATAATGCAAGACCTGGAACGAGGGTATTTGCTGATAATAATCCATTCATCTCTACAATCGTTTGAATTGAAACCCCGTAAATCGTGGAAATCGTCCCCAAGGTCTCGCCCTTCTTAACCACATGAACTGCCATAAACCTCTCACACTCCTTTCTATCCATCATATGGGCGAACGAAGTTAATATACTTGGACCTTGAGGTAAAAAAAAACGAACTTGCCACCTGACAAGTTCGTTTTTAAAACTATCTATAGTCGAGGATCAATCGGTTCGGCTTCTAACGCCAAAACCCCGAGCACACATTCATGGTACCGCTCCAACGACTCTCGTCGAACAAAGCGATTCACCGCTTCAACCCCTAAGGAAAACTCCTTCAAGGCATTACGCTGTTTCTTGCCGGCATTTCGCTGCTTCAACCTAGACAAGTTCTCCGGTTGTAAATAATCCATTCCATAGATAATATGCAAATACTTCCGGCCTCTCACTTTAATCGCCGGCTGAAGAAGCTTGCCTTTATGCCGTGCCACATAGGTTTCAGGTTTCACAACAAAGCCTTCATGGCCGTCTTCGGTCATTTCTTCCCACCACTTGATAGCGGCATTCATCGATTCCTCATCATCCACAACCCGGTATTCCGTTTCGACAAACAATTCCGATAATCCGCTAAACTCTTTATTTTTCTCCATATGCCATGTATGCTGTTGATTGAAAAATGTCTCCGTACTGTGGGCTAAAGTATGGAAAGGGGCAATTTGAATTCCTTCCAGCCCTTCCGTTTCCCAACAATATTTTTGGTACACTTCATTAAAAACCGTGGCGTTGTTAATCTTTTCATCCGTTTCCTCTAGCCAGCTTCCCACATCTTTTCCATTTTCGCTAGCTTTTTGCAGTAGATCTCGTAATTTGCGCCGATCAAGCAGCGACATCTCACCGACATGGGCATATTGATTTAAGATTAGCTCTTTTGCTTTCAAATTCCACGGAAGTATTTCCGCATCCAGCAGGACAAAATCGGTGTTGTATTTTTCAAAATAACCGCTGAGGTCTGCATTTAATACTTGTAATATACGTTCCTCTAGTTCTTTTTGAAAAAAGGCCCGGCCAGTCCGTGTATATATGGCCCCTAATGTTTCCCTTCCAATATACTGTTTTGCTGCTTCCTTGTTTTTAAAAAGGAACAAAATCCCGCGGCTGCCCATATGCTTTTTCTCAACAACCATCCTCTCCACGCCATTTGCCTGATAATATTCAAACGCTTCAAACGGATGCTCCAGGTACCCCTCCAATCTAGAAGATTTCGGGGTCGGACTCATCGTCGGCGGCAGATAAACAATTTCCTCAAGCGGCAGCGTGAAATGGGAAAGATCATCCAATGCTGATTTCGCGCCATCAGCATAAATGGAAATCTCCCCATACTGTTCCGTTAACACGGAATAACCCTCGATGAATTTTGCAAGATTAGGCGCCGAGAGCCTTTTTCGTTCCCATTCCGTCAAAGGATTATCGGGCACATTTGCATAATCCGCTTTCGCTTTAACCGAAATAAATTGCCTTTCCGGGAAACGATATGCTGTTAAACTGCCGCCAAAAACAATGCCTTGGTCAATATTAAGCGTATTGTTTACCAATAATGGCTGCGGTTTCGGATCATGTCCCCAAAGAATAAGTGCATTAGATTTATGTGCGAGCGTCCAATCTTTGCGGATTGGTTTTCCGTTTTCGTCGAGGCCATCTGAATCCCCGTAGCGGCAAAAGTCGGAAATACGCGGCGATTGCTTGCCAATATAATAGTCCTTTATTCCCGCATGAACAGCAACAGCAGCGTTGACACCGTTTTGCTGGATAATGTAATGTGATTTCGCCTCTAGCAGCATGTCTTTTACCTGATCCTTGAAACGCTGTGTTTCCTCTTTACCAAATGTTATTTCGTACTCGTCAAACTCAGCCGCGACATTTTCATCACCATGGGCAAGTTTAACATTCCTGCCATCAAGCCAGCGGGCAATTTTCCAGCCATGATTGCTGTCAATCATATAGGCATTTCCTGCAGCTACATGCTTTTGGAAAAATTTCAGCGTCTCCAGAGATTGCGGTCCCCGGCTCATCACGTCACCAAGTGAAAGAATTTTCCGCCCTTCAGGATGGACAAAATAACCCTCTTCGTTTTCACCATATCCAAGCTTACTCAATAGTTCGATAAACTCATCAAAGCAGCCGTGAATATCACCGATAAAATCGATGCCATTGCCAACGTCCATTACTAATGGATTTTCAAGACGGTTCACATTTAATACCTGCAGTTCATCTTCCCCAAAAACGTAGCAGCGGCGAAAAGCTTCCTTTTTAATGAAGCGAAGCGTCTTTTTGAAATGTTGGTATTGCTGCTTGATTCGGTTTTTACCCCGCGGGAAATCCCGTGCTAAGTCGCGTCTAAGTAATTCAGTTTCTGGCAAATTAAGCACAATCGCGATCGCCGGAACATGATACTTCTTTGCCATTTGCAAATATTTCTCACGTTCATCCTCGCGTAAATGAGTAGCATCAATGAAGGTTAATTTATTGAGGCGACAGCGTTTAGCGACTAAATAATCCATCGCTTCAAACGCTTCCTTCGAAATTTGTTGGTATTCATCAAAAAGGGCATCCGCTTCTACCTTTGGACGCTGATTCCAGTTAATAAATTCAACATCACTAACGAGAATTCGAAATTGGTCAGAGCTTACCACTTCCGATGCAAGAATTTGTTTTTCTTGAATTAATTGATTTAATAATGTCGTTTTACCAGAATTGGAAGGGCCCACGAGTAATACGATACCCGCATGAGGCAAATTTATGGTCACCATCATTCCTGCTCCCTTCTGTAAATGGCCATTTGCGTAGGATGTCCGTATGGTTGATATTCTTCACCAATTCCCTGAATGCTCACTTGATAGGGATTATCCTTTGTCCATTCTTGTACTTTTTGGAGAAATTCATCCCTTGTCCACTCAAACCGATGATCCTTGTGGCGCATCACATCATCCATTTCATAGACAACATTGTATTCTTGGTTTGGAGTGGTTACAATCAGCACCCTGGGCCGATAATCTTTAAAAATAGTTTCGAATATTGGCGCTAACCGGTATTCATCGATGTGTTCAATCACCTCACATAAAATCATGACATCCTTGTTATTTAGCCGTTCATCATAATAGAATAACGAACCTGCTATAGACTTTGGCTCGATGAAACCACGTTTTCCTTTTGCTTGCTCGAATCTCTCCATAGCCCGCAATCGCGACTTATTAGCCGGTTCCACGGAAAGAATCTCTTTTACCCCTTCAACAAAGCCGAGCTGAACCGATAATTTCCCTTCACCTGCGCCAAGATCGACAATGGTTTCTCTCTTTGGTAATCCCTTGACATAGTTTAAAATCGCTTCATAGCGCAGGTCATTTAACCGCACCTTTGGTACGACATCCTTCTCGTCAAGTTTTGGCACTTTTTCAAAGAATTTTGATTGTGAAATCATGTTTTGGAAACGTAAAGACCGTTTTACGATCAGCGCTTTTAAGGGGTGATTCTCCAGCCATCCTTCCCCGTAACGGTCAAACTTCTCAATTTCTCTTTCATCGATAAAATAATGTTTATAGTTGTCGATTACTGGAATCAAGATAGAAACATGCTTTAGGGCATTTTGAACTGTTTGGTTCCCCTTTATGGTAATGAATCTAGCCGTGCTCTTTTCCCGAATAAAGCTCTTCCCGCGCTCAATTTCCACGCTATATCTCATTGGGGTGAATAATGCTTCAAGCTCCGGGTCCCGTAAATCAGAGGCAATCGGGCCAAAGGCAAGTTCCATTTCAAACGGATGCCCGATCCAAGCCGCATATTCTTCATTCGGTTTTCCATTCAATGCGGTCCCTAAAGCCTTCCGAATTGCAGAAACAAAGAGGCTGCTGGCTGCAAACTCCCGGTCATTGATATAATGGGTAATATCAAAATAATCTGGCGAATTTTTTACTAAGTTAATTGGGTCAGTTTTTACATAAAGTAGAAACTGGACTTCTTCGCTTGAAAAAGCGGTATATACAAGACGGACTGTTAATCCCTTTTCATTGCGTTCATATAAATTGTTGGGGTTTTTAGCGGCTAAATAGGAAACCGCTTCGGCTCCAGGTCCTCTAACCGTTAATGATAGCTGCATCGTTTTCACTTCACTTTCATTGGGAAAAATTATTACGTCCTATTTTACCATAATTACATGAATTTGGATGTTAAGAACATCCGCGTCCATGATGTCCTTTAAAATTCATACTCATCATACCGATACCTTCTATATTTCTCCCGATAGCACGAGTCACAGGTTGGAAATGAATGATCCCATGGCAGTTTTTTGCCGCAGGTCTTGCATTTCTTAACGAATTTTTTTATATCCGTTTTTAACCGTTCCTGAACTTGGTCGCTAATTTTCTCCCGAAGCCGTTCCCAATAAATCGCTTCCGTTCGTTCTCCTAATCGGTACAAAAATAAGAGATGGAGTCCAACGGCTTTATAGCTGAGTTCAAGTTCTTCCAAGCTCCGGTCTTTTACAATTGGTTCAGGCAGCTCTTCTCCTTGTATAATGCTATACATCGTTTCTTCCCATTGTCTCGTTAAGACGGGCTCATTTTTCGAAAAAGGCAGGTGTAAAAAGCCATATAAATCCATTAACGGCAGCCGTGCTTCAATCTCTGTTCCGGCAATCACTTGATAAAGAGACTTTTCTTCTGAAAGCGAGGCTTTTTTTGTACCCTTGGGACTTTCAAATTTTCCCCATAACTCAAAAAAGGTTCCTAAATCGCGGTAATAGCGCTGAAACCGTTCAAAAACAGAATTGGTCGGGGCAATCGAAAACGTGTGAACAGGCTCATCTATCTGAAGCAGCAAATTCCGCATTTTTTTGATATCACTGGTAAAAGCAACCTTTCCGATATCATAAATCCCTTTACGCCCAGCACGGCCGGCAATTTGCTTCACTTCTTGCGAGGTTAAGAGGCGCCTGCGCGTTCCATCGAACTTTTCATTTTCAAGAAAAACAATCCGGTGAATCGGCAAGTTTAAGCCCATTCCAATCGCATCCGTTGCGACAATGACCTTTGTTTTTCCTTTATTAAACTGCTCAATCTGCTTTTTCCGTGTTTCCGGGGGCATGCTGCCGTAAATCATGCTGACAGAATGACCGTCATTTTGCAGCCGTGAGGCGGTCTCAAGCACACGCCTCCTTGAAAAACAAATCAGGGCATCCCCTTTTTTAATATGCTTAATATGAAATTCCTTCGTTTCGACCTCGAGCGGAGTGTCGCGGCTGTACTCATGAATTTCAATATTTGCATCTCCTAATAGCTCGAGCAGCATCGTTTTCGAATTTTTGCTGCCAATGATATGTACTTCTTCCGCACTCGCCTTCGTGATTGCCTTATACCAGGAAAAGCCGCGGTCCTTATCGGTGATCATTTGCGCTTCATCAATGACAACCACATCATAAACCTCTTTTTCATGGAACATTTCTACTGTAGAGGAGATATGGGCAGCATGAGGGACGATTTTTTCCTCTTCACCCGTTTTCAACGAGCAGGGTGTACCTTCTGCATTTAATTTATCATAAACTTCAAGGGCTAATAGCCGCAGCGGCGCCAAATATAAGCCGCTAGCTGCAGCCTTCATTTTTTCGAGAGCATGGTGCGTTTTCCCTGTATTTGTCTCGCCGATGTGAAGGACATAGCGAACATGGCGTTGTAAGGAAGGGTCGTACTCCGCACCAAAGATGTCTTTCATCATCCTTTCTTCTGCTTCCTTTTTCCGCTTAATTTCAGCTTGCTCTTCTCTTTGTTTTCTTTCCCGCTCCTGTAAATCCTTTTCGAACCTAGCTTTGTGCACCATTGGGTCAAATGGAATTTCCGCCAAACCAACTAAGTCAGAAAGGTATTCCGCTTGAACATCCTCTATCATGTAACCCTCAACATCGTAAAGAAGCTGGGCAATACTGCCCTTCACAAAAGAGGCCGATAACTTTTCCTTAAAGGTTTTTACAAACTCATCTTTAAGCTCAGAAGGAAGTTCCGCTAATACTTTTTCTGGTATAAGTTCTGACAGGTAATCAGAAATTAAGCTTTCATAGACAAAGAAATAGGTTTGATATTCATAGGTGCTCCGGCCCCAGTTTAGTGTTTTATGAATACCACCTGTCAATTCTTCAAAAAAAGCAGCAACCGTTATATAAGCGGACGGATTAAACGCACCCTGATCGACTAATTTTTCCTCAAGGGCAAAAGGATCGACAGCTTGAAACTTTACATTATTTCTCAGGTCGGCCGCTAGTTGTTGGGCAACGAAGTGACGGACATATAAGTAGAAAAGTTCATATTGTTCTTCCAATATACCAACGGCAGTATCTTCAATTTCTCTCCTAATTGCTTGCTTCTGTTCTTCAACCTGTTTCTGTTCTACGTGCTTTAAAAATTGTTCCTTTGCATCCAGATAACGTTTTTCCCAATTTTCTTCATATCCAGCGAAAGTTTCGTTAATCCACCCCATTGCATCGAAAGGCTGATACGTCCGCATTTCATAACGGAAAAGCTTATTCAGTAACTTTCGGTCCACCCCTTGTACTTCAAACCCTTTTTCGCTTAAGAATTGCTTTTTTTCATTTTTGGGAACATCGTTGGTCGCTTTATTCAACCAAACATTCACCCAAATTTGTTCAATGTAATGGCTCCTGTCGGCTAGGTATTGTTCAAAGGATGGCAGCGTTTCTTTCGCTTCTAAATAGCGATCAATATCTTCATATATTTTCGTTTTTGTATGTTCAATCGCTTGAGGGTAAATGGTTATTAATTTGCTCATGAATGTCCCTCCTTTTCAAATTATCTTGATTTTATTCTAACACAAAACAAAAGACCGAACGAGTATTCGGTCTTAAATATCATGTTGAATACAATATTGATCAACCAGGTCTTCGATTTGGTCTAGTTCCGGAAATTTTCCTGAAAACTGAAATTTTATTTCTTCGATAAATTGATCTTTATTATAAACGTGGACGGCTCCATTTTGTTGAATGACACTGTATTCCGGTACAAACCGATAACCGCTGCGTTCAATAGCCCCCATTTTAAGTCCCCTTTTTCATTTTTTTATAGTATAAGCAGAAAGTTGGAAGCTAATCCGACGAAATGCTAGACGAGATTTACCTTTATCGCGAAAAATTCGGCGGAAAATTGTTTTATTTGCGAACTTTCATGTCTTATTTGCGATTCCAACCTTTTTATTTGTGAATTAAACCGTTTTATTTGCGAATCGATATTTACCATTAAAAATAGAGGACGGCACTTCTTTAGTACCGTCCCCAACTAAGAAATTATGCTGTCGTAAAAACCTCTTCTTTCTTCTGCTCATGGCGAATCGTTGCCTGCGCTGCCGCCAAACGAGCAAGCGGCACGCGGTATGGAGAGCAGCTGACATAGTCTAAGCCCGTTCTGTAGCAGAAATCAATTGAACTCTTTTCCCCGCCATGTTCGCCGCAGATACCAGTTTTTAAGGAAGGCTTTGCCGTGCGGCCAAGTTTCACGCCTGTTTCTACTAGCTTACCAACGCCCTCTTGATCAAGTACCGCAAATGGATTTTCAGGAAGCACTTTATTTTCGATATATGCTTGCAGGAATTTGCCCTCTGCATCATCACGGCTGTAGCCAAAAGTCGTTTGCGTTAAATCGTTCGTTCCAAATGAGAAGAAATCGGCTTCCTCGGCAATTTGATCAGCAGTTAAGGCGGCACGCGGTATTTCAATCATGGTTCCGATTGTATACTCGATATTCTTACCCGTTTCTTCCTGAACAAGAACAGCTGCATCAATAACCAGCTGACGCATTTGTTTTAATTCATTTACATGGCCAACAAGAGGAATCATGATCTCCGGCTGCACTTCTATTCCTTTTTCCGCTAATTTTGCCGCGGCATAGAAAATCGCTTTCGCCTGCATTTCGTAGATTTCCGGGTAAATCATCCCGAGACGGCAGCCCCGGTGCCCGAGCATAGGATTGAACTCATCTAATTGGCGGACCTTTTTCAGCAATTGCTCTTTTTTCTTCAATTCCGCTGATCCCGGATCTAAGATTTGCAGTTTCGTTACGTCCACTAACAGTTCTTCTTTATCTGGCATAAATTCATGAAGCGGCGGGTCTAGTAATCGGATTGTAACCGGTAATCCTTCCATTGCTTCAAAAATCCCTTCAAAATCACCCTGCTGCATTGGTAAAAGCTCTCCAAGTGCTTCCATTCTTTCCGAATAATTTTCCGCAAGGATCATTTTTTGGACAATTGGAATCCGTTTTAAATCCATAAACATATGTTCAGTCCGGCACAACCCGACTCCGCCGGCACCAAATTCAAAGGCCTTCTTAGCATCTTCCGGATTATCCGCATTGGCGCGGACACCTAATTTCCGTTCTTGGTCCGCCCATGCAAGCAATAGCTGGAACTCATCCGATAGCTCTGGATCAATCATCGGAATTTCCCCTAGCATGATTTCGCCAGTAGAACCATCTAGTGTGATGATGTCACCATAGTTAACAACCGTGTCACCAACCGTAAATTGTTTTGCTTTCAAATCAATTTTAACGGCTTCACATCCACAAATACATGCTTTCCCCATCCCGCGTGCGACCACAGCTGCATGGCTGGTCATGCCGCCGCGGCTTGTCAAAATTGCTTGCGAAGCAACGATGCCGTGAATATCATCCGGTGTTGTTTCCGGTCTAACAAGAATCACCTTTTTGCCTTCGTTGCCCAAAAGCTCCGCTTCATCGGCGTCAAAGACGACTTGACCTGTCGCTGCCCCCGGTGATGCCGGCAAGCCTTTTGCTAAAATTCTCTTTTCAAACGTGTCATCAATGCGGCGGTGCAGCAATTGATTTAGTTGATCCGGGTCCACACGTAACAGTGCGGTTTTCTTATCAATTATTCCTTCTTCAACCATTTCAACAGCAATACGGATGGCCGCTTGCGCTGTGCGTTTGCCGTTCCGAGTTTGCAGGATGAACAACTGTCCGCGTTCCACCGTAAACTCAATGTCCTGCATTTCTAGGTAATGCTGTTCGAGCCGTTTGCAAGTATCGGTAAATTGCTTGTAAACTTCCGGCATTTCATTCTTCAAAGCGGCAATTGGCTGTGGCGTGCGAATCCCTGCAACGACATCTTCTCCTTGGGCATTGATTAAGTATTCACCGTAAAGAACGTGCTCGCCCGTCGAAGGATTTCGTGTGAAGGCAACGCCCGTGCCGGAATCATCCCCCATGTTTCCGAATACCATGCTTTGAATGTTAACGGCAGTACCTAGGTGGTCCGGAATTTTATTCAGGCGGCGGTAAACAATCGCACGCTGGTTATTCCAAGAATTAAAGACGGCATTAATCGCAAGAAATAGCTGTTCGTTCGGATTCTGTGGAAACTCTTTTCTAGTATGCTTTTTAACAATTCCTTTGTAGCCAATGATCAACTCTTGCCAATCCGTCGCGCTCATTTCCGGGTCAGAGGAATAACCTTTTTGTTCGCGTGTTTCTTCTAAAAATTGCTCAAAATAATAGGTATCAATTTCAAGCACGACATTACTGAACATTTGAATAAAACGGCGGTAAGAATCATAAGCAAACCGCGGATTATTTGTCAATTTAGCCATGCCAAGTACAGTCTCATCATTCATGCCAAGGTTTAAAATCGTATCCATCATTCCAGGCATGGAGAACACAGAACCGGAACGGACAGAGACAAGCAATGGATTTAGCGGGTCACCTAGTTTCTTGCCCATTTTTTCTTCTAAACAGGTAAGCGCTTCTAATGTCTGTTTTTCTACTAAAGCTGGTATCGTTTTGCTAGCTTCATAGTATGCATTGCAAGCCTGTGTAGTGATTGTAAATCCATAAGGGACCGGGAGGCCGATTCGTGTCATTTCGGCTAGGTTAGCACCCTTTCCCCCTAGCAGTTCTTTCATATCGCCATGACCTTCGTGAAATAAATATACCAATTTATCCATTATCAAAAACTCCTCTCTTTTTTCAATATGTCTAAAATTAAACCAGCCGTCTCTTCTATTGCCTTATTTGAGACATCAATGACTGGACAGCCAACGCGCTTCATAATTTTTTCAGCATGGTCAAGTTCCTCAAGAATGCGCTCAAAACTTGCATAATTTGCCTTGGAAGCTAACCCTAATGCCTTTAAGCGTTCCTTGCGAATTTCGTTTAATTTATCAGGCGAAATGATTAATCCAATACAATTTTTCCTTGGTATTTCGAACAATTCATCTGGCGGTGGGACTTCTGGAACCAACGGGACATTAGCTACCTTAAAGCGCTTATGTGCTAAGTACATTGATAACGGTGTTTTAGACGTCCTTGATACACCTACTAAAACAATATCTGCCATTGTAACTCCTCTTGGATCGCGGCCATCATCATATTTAACAGCAAACTCGATTGCTTCGATTTTACGAAAATATTCTTCATCTAGCTTTCTCATTAACCCTGGACGATGATGGGGCGATTTGTTAAACCTAGTGACGAAAGCATTCATTAATGGACTTAGCAGGTCGACAGCTAATATTCCTTCTTCTAGTGCCCTTCTATCTAAGTAGTCCTTTAAAGCGGGAATAACAATTGTATAGGCAATGATTGAGTGCTCCTTTTTTGCCAATAGAATGACATCTTCAATATCTTCAATGTCTTCCACATATGAATTTCGGCGGATGTCAACGTGGCCGCCGTTAAACTGAGTGGCGACTGCTTTTACAACAAACTCAGCGGTTTCCCCAACCGAATCAGATATAACATAAACAACCTCTTTTTGTACCAAAATGGCAGCAGCTCCTCTTCGTCTCATCTTTCCATAATTTCTAAATAGGCGCGTGTGATCGTGGTTTTCGTGATCCGCCCTAACAGCAAATATGTATTCCTCTGCTCCTCTACTTCCTTGACAACAGGCAGGGAGTCAATATGATTATCAATCATTTTCTTCGCTGCTTCGAGCAAGGTTGCATCAGGATGGATGGTGAAAATATTAGGCATCCTCGTCATAATGACACTAACAGGTAATTCATGGAGATTTTTATTTCCTAGTGTTGCCCTGAGCAAATCCTTACGTGAGACTACCCCGGCTAAATGACCTCTAGAATCCACTGCGTATAGCGTACCGACATCCTCTAAAAACAACTGGACAATCGCATCATAAACGGCGGTTGATTTATCGACGACAATTGGATGTGCCTTATAATCGATAACTTTTTGATGGAGAAACTTTTCAGCTTGACGCTTTACTTCATAATTTTCATTGAAAAAATAACCCACCCGCGGCCTCGCATCTAATTTGCCAGACATGGTTAAAATCGCGAGGTCCGGTCTTAATGCAGCCCTTGTTAAAGACAGCTTTTCCGCAATTTCTTGGCCGGTAATAGGTCCATTTTGTTTGACAATTTGGAGGATTTTATCCTGCCGTTCTGTATGTTTAATCATTATCACCCCCACATTTTTCGTTTAATGTGCTATATTTATCAGGTTTTAAACAAATGTGCTATACTTATTAGTATATAGTATATTACATTCAAGTGAAATCCGAAACAATTACTTTTATTTTTTTTGACAAATTAGCAAACTATTTTAGAAATTCCTATGCAAAAAAAAAATCCCGCATGCAATGGCGGGATATTCCTTAGATATTTGAAAATGAAATTTTCCTGAAGTTGGTCCTCAAAACAAAAAAATCCCATAGCGTGAACTATGAAATCAAAATTTGCGTATATTTGGCAGGGGCAGTAGGAATCGAACCCACACTGAAGGTTTTGGAGACCTTAGTTCTACCTTTAAACTATGCCCCTAAAGTGGTGGAGGGGGACGGATTCGAACCGCCGAACCCGGAGGGAGCGGATTTACAGTCCGCCGCGTTTAGCCACTTCGCTACCCCTCCACATATAATAAAATAAAACTGGAGGAGGAAGAGGGATTCGAACCCCCGCGCGGTGTTACCCGCCTGTCGGTTTTCAAGACCGATCCCTTCAGCCAAACTTGGGTATTCCTCCAATATTTTAAAAAAGATCATAAACTAATTTTGGTAGCGGCGGAGGGGATCGAACCCCCGACCTTACGGGTATGAACCGTACGCTCTAGCCAGCTGAGCTACACCGCCAAAATGACTTTAAAGACAAAATGCAACGTGATTTTCCTGTTACATTTAGTTTAAAAAAACAGCCCGGCAGCGTCCTACTCTCACAGGGGCGCCTGCCCCAACTACCATCGGCGCTGAGAAGCTTAACTTCCGTGTTCGGTATGGGAACGGGTGTGACCTT
>NZ_JBHVSI010000031.1:0-49434 GCF_042885335.1 Neobacillus sp. NPDC058068
ACCGCTACTAATTTATCCTCTGTTTTAAATTTAGCCATAGAAAAACTGCACCCCTTATTGTTAGATTGTGTGTCCAACAAATGGGGTGCAGTTCACCTTTCGGGAGTTTTCTTAATTAGCTTTCAAAACCTTTATTTTTTCTAAATATGGTGAGTTTGGTTGGCGGCAGCTCTGCACATATCATCCCCGCAAAAATAAGGATACAGCCAAAAAGGGCACTTATAGATAAACGATCCTGAGCCCAAAAATAACCTGTAATCGCGGCAAAAACCGGCTCCATCGCAAAAATTAACGCTACCCTTGTAGCAGAAGTATATTTTTGGAAACCTGTTTGGATAAAAAATGCGATTGCCGTAGCAAAGATACTAGTGATAAATAATGCAACGATAACATCTTGTGAAAGTAAAATGTCCATTTTATATGCTGTCTGCCAATCCTCAAAAAGAAAAGAGGACAGGGTTGATAACAGGGCTACGGTTGAAATTTGGATAGCTGTTAATAAGAGCGTCGGGTACTTACTGCTAAATTTCCCGGTAAGTATTATGTGCAGTGCAAAACTAATCGCGCAAATAAACACAAAGCCATCGCCGATATTCAAGGATGTTACATCTGTCATGGTCAGAAAAAAAAGACCTGCTGTTGCGATTAATACGCCAAATAACGCATTTTTACTAGGGTACTGTTTTAGTAAAAACAGTGAAAATAAAGGGACTAAGACTACACTTAAGCCGGTGATAAATCCAGCCTTTGAACTAGTCGTATACAAAAGGCCAATCGTTTGGGTCACATAGCCAAGAAAAAGCCAAAATCCTATAAACACACCTGAGGCCATTATTTTGAGATTCAATTGTTTTAGCTGTTTCTTTTCAAAAATGAGCAGGCAAAGAATTAGTAAAACAGCCGCAATGAAAAAGCGGATTCCATTAAAAGCAAATGGTGGGAGAAAATCAATTGCATTTTGGACTAACACAAAGGTTGTTCCCCAGATTAATGTAACAAGAAGTAAACTTATATCAGCGAATAAAGGTCTTTTCATGATGACTTATTAGGCTCCTCGCTTGAATTTTTTTGAATGGCAAGTCTGGCTAATTCATCAGCAGTCTTGTTTTCCACACTTGGAATCCATTTCATGAAAAACAGTTCAATCTTGGCTGCTAAATGTAAGGCTTCCTCTAGTAACGGGGCATATAATTTGTTTTTGACAAATTCCTTTTCAACAGATTTACTGACCAATTCCGAATCGGTCCGAAAAGAAACGATTGAATGGACATAGCCCTTTTCAAGGCAAATCTTCAGTCCGTTAATAAAAGCATGAAATTCCGCCTCGTGGTTTGACATAATTCCAAGCGGAATCGAATATTTTTCTACAGTGCCGTTTGCCTTAATAAAGATTCCCGCTCCACTGCGTCCAGGATTACCTGCACTTGCTCCGTCGATGTAAACCTCAATCAATGTTAGCTTCCTCCATTTTTGTACTATTGAAAGTTTACCATATATAAATAAAGGTATGCAGGAAAATATTTTTTCTAAACCTTAAGTGGGCATGATATAAAGGAATATATGTTAGCATAAACAGAAATCATTCATGAAAGGCTGAAACCAATGAGATATAGGCTTGAGTGGAATCATAAATTAAAAAATAATCAAAAGGTTCAATTTTCGTCTGAATGGGTATCGGGTGAAACAGCTATTCAAATAGGCGAAGAACTGGAGGGTTCGGGAAAAGCATCAGATTTATATTTTTATGATGAAAAAGGGACCTCTTGGATTTTAAAGGAAATAAAAAAGCTGTTAACCGAAATTGAGGAAGACCCTCATGAAATTACTGTTTACTTTGACGGAGGGTTTCTAAAGGAAACAAATCAGGCAGGGCTTGGCGTTGTCCTGTTTTATAAACAAGGAAAGAAGAAATACCGGATCCGCGCGAATGAACGCTTGGATGAAATGGATACGAACAATGAAGCTGAATATGCTGCTTTTTATTATGCACTAAATATTTTAGAAGATTTGGGTGTCCATCACTTATCATGTGAATTTAAAGGGGACTCACAAGTAGTCTTAAAGCAGCTTGAAGGGGATTGGCCGTGTTATGAGGAAACGCTTAACCGCTGGCTTGACCGCATTGAGGAAAAAATGAAAACACTCGGACTTGTGGCTAAATACACTGTTATTTCAAGAAAGGAAAATAAAGAAGCAGATAAACTTGCCACCCAAGCATTAGAGGGGAAAGAAATCTTTGCGAAAACATTAATTTTATAAAATATGGGGTGTTCTTAAATAGTGAAGAATTCAGTCAGAAAAGAGCTGCTCGGTCAAGTTGAAAGCTTGATGAATCAATACTGTGATGGATGCTTTCTCCATCAACAGTTAAAAAAAGAAGGCGGGCGGAGATTAGCACACCGGTTTTGCATTTCTCAATGCACTGTTGGGGAAAAGCTTCAAGAATACGGGGAAAAGCTAACATAAAAAAGGCTGACAATTTTTGTCAGCCTCTGATTGGTTATGATCATTTAGGATTATAGTTTTACTACGTTAGCTGCTTGTGGTCCACGGTTTCCTTCAACGATTTCGAAAGAAACTTCTTGACCTTCTTCTAATGATTTGAAGCCGTCGCCTTGAATAGCGCTGAAATGTACGAATACATCGTCGCCGCCTTCTACTTCGATAAAACCAAAACCTTTTTCATTGTTAAACCATTTTACTTTACCGTTTTGCATTTACTTCTTCCTCCTAAGCCTTTCAAGACACCAATGTTAGTGTCAAAGATAAATATTATCCTGTAACAAATCTAATATAGAATTCGGTTACATGATGCTTTAAATATACAATAATGGAAATGGTCAGTCAAGGAGTGTAAACTCATTTTTTGGTTAAATTATCAATTTTCTTTTAATTTGGCTGTGTTAAAAGTGAATGTTGATTTCCGTTCCAGGCGCTTCGCTTTCCGCGGGGCGGGCGGTGAGCCTCCTCGGCGCTAAAGCGCCTGCGGGGTCTCACCTGTCCCGCTGCCCCCGCAGGAGTCTCGCGCCTTCCACTCTAATCAACATTGTGTTCAAAATCAACAATGTTCTTTAACACAGCCTTTAATTTAGGAGTAACACAATTTTAGAATCCTAATAAAGAAAGAGATGTTTTATTACTTTACGGATATTGGACAAAATGGGAGAATGGATTCGGGGAAGTATATAAAAGAGGAGCAATTGTTATGAAATTAATTATTGCCGAAAAGCCGGATCAAGGTTCAACGCTAGCGTCAATTTTTAAACATAAAAAACAAAATGGTTTCATTGAAATTTTTCCAAATGATGTTTTTCTTAAGGGGGCCTATGTCACCTGGGCAATTGGTCATATCTGTCAATTAGTTTCACCGGAAAAGTACCAGCCTGGCTGGAAGAAATGGTCATTAGATAATTTGCCCATCATACCGGAACACTTCGAGTATGAAGTAACAAAGGATAAAGCCAAACAATTTGCGGTCATCAAAAAATTGGTTACCAACCCCGCAGTGACGGAAATTATTCATGCGGGTGATGCCGGCCGTGAAGGTGAACTAATTATCCGCAATATCCTCAGGTTAACAAAATGCCGTAAGCCGATGAGAAGACTGTGGATCTCCTCGTTAACAGCCAATGCCATCCGGGAAGGATTTAAAAAGCTGTTAGACGAGCAGGAGACCAGGAGTTTGTATTTTGAAGCCTACACAAGGGCATGCGCGGACTGGGTGGTTGGCATGAATGCGTCACGTCTTTATAGTTTATTGCTTCAAAAACAAGGATTTTCCGATGTTTTTTCGGTTGGCAGGGTGCAGACACCTACATTAGCGCTAATTGTAAAAAGAGAACTAGAAATAGAGAATTTTAAGGCAGAGCCGTTTTGGGAGGTACTTGCACATTTTTTAATCAATGGTAAAAAATATAGCGGGAAATGGCAGAATGACGGGGAAACCCGCGTAAAAACAAAAGAACTAGCAGAAAAAATAGCTGCTTTTTGCCGGGAAAAGCCTGCTGAGGTAAGCGAAGTTCTTTCAGAGCGAAAGGAATTTTTCCCGCCGTTTTTATATAATCTATCAGCCTTACAAGCAGAAGCAAATAAACGCTATAAATTCTCGCCGAAAAAAACGCTGGATGTCCTGCAGAAGCTATATCAAAAAGGAAACGTCTCCTACCCGCGTTCGGACTCACGCTACGTAACGAAGGAAGAAGCTGCTACTTTCCCGGAGATTCTAAACAAATTAAGTCAGATTAAAGATTATCAAAACTTCTTTCCGTTGCCATTTGCCTCTATTGCGGATAACAAACGATATGTAAATGAAAAAAAAGTTACCGACCACTATGCAATTATCCCAACTGAACAAATTCCAAATGTTGATAGGCTTAGCCCTGACGAGCGAATCATTTATGATTTGGTGGTAACTAGTTTAATTGCTGCTCATTACAATAAGGCGATTGCCGAATATACAACCGTTACTACATTGGTCGATGGACGAGCTGCTTTTATCTCGAAAGGTAAGGTGCAAATCGAAGAAGGCTGGAGAAAAGTGCTGAATCCAAAGGACCGTGATGATGAACCGGCGCTCCCTTTGCTGACAAAAGGGGAACAAGGCCTGACGGAAAAAGTGGATGTCAAAGAAAGTCAGACACAGCCGCCAAAGCGCTATACAGAGGGTCAATTGATTACGTTAATGAAAACAGCAGGCAAGCATATTGATGATAAAGAGCTCGAGAAAATATTGACAAGGACTGAAGGACTCGGTACAGAGGCAACAAGGGCAGGTATTATCACGATGCTAAAAGACCGCTTATACATTGATGTCAAAAAGAATTTAGTGTATGCGACCGCAAAGGCAAAAATTTTGATTGGGGCAATTGGTCAAGAAATCCTGGCGTCACCAGAAATGACCGCAAAGTGGGAACAGAAATTGAAGGAAATATCAGAAGGGTCTGCCGCACCAAAGCAATTCATGGAGCAAACCCAAAAGATGGTCATCCATTTAATTTCGTCAAGTATTGGTCAAGCTGCTAATTGGTCTTTTTCGGACGATGTCCGCGAAAATTTTGCTCCAAGCAGGCAAAAAACAAAAAGGCAGTCATATACAAAGCTGGGACCATGTAAAAAATGCGACGGGTCAGTCGTCGACAAAGGGAGCTTCTATGGTTGTTCCAATTATCAAAAGAATCAATGTAATTTCACGATTTCAAAAAAAATTCTCGGGAAAAATATTACCCAGAAAAATATTAAATTGCTTCTAACAGAAGGAAAAACAGATGTGATTGAAGGATTTACAAACAAGGACAAAACCTTTAATGCAAGGCTTTTTCTTGATGAACAGGAGCTTAGAGTCAGATTTTTATTTGCGGAGGAGCAGCGAAATAATTCCAGATAAGGTGTCTCCCGAGTGATAAACAGCCTTGTCACTCCATTTTTTCTATAGTAAACTTTGTATGGACAAGAGGCGGAGCGCCGCAAAAATGGTTTTTAGTGATGATGGACAATGGAGGGTACGGGATGCCAACACCTAGTATGGAAGATTATATCGAACAAATATATATTTTGATTGAAGAAAAAGGATACGCACGAGTGTCGGATATTGCCGAAGCCTTGTCAGTTCATCCCTCCTCAGTAACGAAAATGGTTCAAAAACTGGATAAAGATGAATATTTAGTATACGAGAAATATCGGGGACTTGTGTTAACATCAAAAGGTAAAAAGATTGGCAAGCGCCTAGTCTTTAGACATGATTTGTTAGAGCAGTTTTTAAAAATTATCGGTGTAAAAGACGAGAATATTTATCATGATGTAGAAGGTATTGAGCATCATTTAAGCTGGGATTCTATTGATCGTATTGGTGATCTCGTTCAATTTTTTGAAGAAGACGAGAGCCGGATTGAGGCGTTGAAAGAAATTCAAAAACAAAATGAGCAAGAACAAGTATAAAAAAGAAGCACCTAGCGAAAAATGGCTAGGTGCTTTTAAAATAAATTCGGGTAATGGTCAAAGGATTGGTCGGTTTCTGGCAATAACGAAAGATTCCCGTCTGAATCCTCAAATGACTGGACACCTTGGATGCAGCCATTCTCTGCCTCTGCTAATGCCTTTCGATAAGAAATAATCCGGCCTTCAGACGTGACAAAGCTGATGATGTCCCCAAAATGGTTCCGATGAACACCTGTGATTGTTTCCAATTGAAATCCCCCTTTCTCTTTTATTATTCCTTTATTGTATGAAGAATAAACAAAAAGGGAAGGAAAACAAAAAAACAAGCATCGGGAGGTTCCTCCGATGCTTATTTTTGCCCCCAAGAATAGGGTGTTTCCTGATATACATAATAATTGAGCCAATTGGAAAAGAACAGGTGGCCGTGGGACCGCCAGCGATTTATGGGCGGCTGAGTAGGGTCGTTATTTGGAAAGTAATTTTCCGGCATATGAATCTCCAAGCCTTTGTTCAAATCTCTTTCATATTCCTGTGCGAGTGAATCCGATTCATATTCCAAATGTCCAGTTATCATTACATGCTTTCGATTTCGAGAAGCAATCAACAACGCTCCAGCATCTTCTGAGGCGGCCAATAATTTTAATTTCGGGTTATTCAAAATCGCTTTAATTGATACATCCGTATAGCGGGAATGGGGCGCGTAGAAATGGTCGTCAAAGCCGCGCAGTAAAATATCATTTTGTTCGAAAATTCGGTGCGCATAAATGCCGGAACATTTTCGCTGCAGCTCAAATTTACCAATTCCGTAATGATAGTAAAGCGAAGCCTGTGCGCCCCAGCAAATATGTAAGGTTGAGGTTACATTTTTGTTGGTCCAGTCCATTATTTCTTTTAATTCGCTCCAATATTTCACTTGATCGAATTCAAGAAGCTCAACTGGGGCACCGGTAATAATCATCCCATCAAATTGCTGATTTTTGACGGTTGAGAACGTGGTATAAAACTGCTCCAGATGCTGTTTACTAGTATGCGTAGATTCATAGGAATCGGTTTTCAAAAACTTGACATTTACCTGCAAGGGTGAATTTCCTAATAATCTTAAAAGCTGTGTCTCTGCCTTTTCCTTTTCCGGCATTAAATTCAAAATAAGGATATTTAAAGGTCTTATGTCCTGGCTAACCGCTCGTTCATCGTCCATGATAAAAATATTTTCCTGCTCAAGGACCTCCCGAGCAGGTAAAAGTTTTGGAATGTTAATTGGCAAGTGATCATCCCCCTCTTCTAATGTGTAATTCAAAATGTTACATCCATTATTACAACGCCATGCAGATAAAAGTCAATGAATAGCACAAAAATTTGATATTTACATTATAAACATTATTATAAATTCAGAAAAGATAATAATTTGTTCATATTTAATCATCGGATTGGAAACCCTTTTTTGATACAATGAAGTGGTAGTTTAAATTCAAAATGTTGAATGTGGGGGATTAATGTGGCTATGAAAACATCTGTTAAGTCAGACATTGAAATTGCACAAGCATCAACGATGAAACCAATTGTAGAAATTGCTAAAAAAATTGGTTTAGCAGAGGATGACCTCGAGCTTTTTGGAAAATATAAGGCGAAACTTTCTAATGAAGCCCTAGCTAAAATTAAAACGAAAGAAAGTGGAAAAATTATTCTTGTCACCTCGATAAATCCTACACCTGCTGGTGAGGGAAAATCGACGGTAACAGTGGGGCTAGCGGATGCATTCACTCGGATTGGGAAAAAGGCAATGATTGCCATGCGTGAACCATCATTAGGCCCGACCATGGGAATTAAAGGCGGAGCGACAGGAGGCGGCTATTCACAAGTCCTGCCGATGGAAGATATAAACCTGCATTTTACGGGGGATCTTCATGCAATTACGACTGCCAATAATGCGCTCGCAGCCTTAATGGATAATCATCTCCAGCAAGGAAATGAACTGAATATCGATCAACGGCGCATCGTCTGGAAACGGGCAGTTGATTTAAATGATCGTGCCTTAAGAAAAGTGATTATCGGACTTGGCGGCCCGCTTCAAGGTGTTCCAAGAGAAGATGGCTTTGATATCACCGTGGCATCGGAAATTATGGCGGTCTTATGTTTAGCGGCAGATTTAAAGGATTTGAAATTACGATTATCGCGAATGGTTGTTGCCTATAATGATAAAAAGGAACCAGTTACCGTCGGTGATCTTGGTGTCGAAGGCGCATTAACATTATTGTTAAAAGACGCAGTTAAACCAAACCTCGTCCAAACAATAGAGCATACGCCGGCACTTATTCACGGCGGCCCGTTTGCGAATATTGCTCATGGCTGCAACAGTGTAATTGCGACAACCGCAGCAGCAAAGCTTGCTGACTATGTCATCACTGAAGGCGGCTTTGGGGCCGATTTGGGTGCCGAGAAGTTTTTACATATTAAAGCTAGAAGTGCCGGGATTAGACCGGAAGCAGTTGTCGTCGTTGCGACCATTCGAGCTTTAAAAATGCATGGCGGCGTTCCAAAAACTGAATTGGCAAAAGAAAACATTGCCTCATTGACACTTGGATTCGCCAACCTGCAAAAACATATTGAAACTATCAAAAGCTTTGGACTACCTGTAGTTGTTGCGATTAACAAGTTTATAACCGATACAGAGTTAGAGGTTCAAACATTATTAGAATGGTGTCGAAGGGAAAATATTGCCGTCGCTTTAACCGAAGTTTGGGAAAAAGGCGGAGCAGGCGGCATTAAACTTGCTGAAGAGCTTTTAGCTGTCATTGAAAATGAAGAAAACAAGTTCCATCCGTTATACGACTTATCTGATTCTATTGAACAAAAGGTTAGAACGATTGTTCAAAAGGTATACGGCGGAAAGGATGTTGAGTTTTCCTCGAAGGCGAAAAAACAATTACTTGATTTTGAAAAGTTCGGCTGGTCTAATTTAGCTGTTTGTATGGCCAAATCACAATATTCCTTGTCCGATGACCCAACAAAGCTTGGCAGACCAACAGATTTCACCGTAACGGTCAGAGAGTTTAAACCATCGATTGGGGCAGGTTTTATTGTGGCGTTAACAGGCGAGGTCATGACAATGCCTGGCTTGCCTAAAAAACCGGCAGCTTTAAATATGGATGTCGATGAAAACGGGAATGCAGTTGGGCTTTTCTAAAGGAGAAAAAATATATGTTTGACCCAACAGCCTTTGATAATATGAAGGTGGTTATTGAAGGTGCGCTTTATGATAAGGATAGCAACGGTGACATTGTCATTATCGATCGAAACGATCTCATCAATATGGCGAAAATGTCCCGTCGGTTTAACGTATCCTTTCAAGTACCCAACAGTTCTATCACAGCTGTCATTGAGATGGAAGCGAAGCTTGTGAATTTAGCAGCCGAGCTAATCCCAAGCTCCCTTTCTGGACAGCTTGCAGGATGTCATGTGAAATTGCAATTTTCCCTTGATCATCAAAACGGAAAAATGGATTATCATGCAATGGAAGCTATCTTATTGAATGTATGGGGAGTAACTAGAAAAATAACGATGGCTGTGCACTATAATCCCTTGGAAATTGAAAATAAGGTTTCAAATGTCATAACAGTAGAATTTGGTCGATTGATTGGTGAAGACCAGTTGGATGATTTGGTGGAGATGACCGAGGTCATGACTACAACCATACAGGAATTGGAGCACTTTTATAATCAGATATAACCTTGTGCAGAGCCGGATTGTAAATCGGCCCTGTTTTTTTGTGTATAATATTTACAATTCTAAAAATTATGGTTACTATTAATAGTAGGTACCAATATTTAAAATAAGGGGAGATTGCCGGTGGTTAAAACCGCTTGGGTTACCGATAGTACTGCATTCTTAGATGAGGAATTAAGAAATCATCCTGATATATATACGATACCATTAACAATTTTACTTGATGGAGAGGAATTTTCTGATGGGATTGATCTAACGCCCTCCCAGTTGTTTGAACGATTAAAGCATCTAAAAAATCCGCCAAAAACCTCGCAGCCATCTGTAGGAGCCTTTCAAACATTATATAATCAACTTTCAAAAGAATATGACCAAGTGGCTGCTATCCTATTATCGGAAAAACTAAGCGGAACGGTTTCCTCAAGCGAGCAAGCTGCGAAGCTTGTCAAGATTCCAGTCACTACGTTTGATTCAAAAATTCTAACATATCCAATGTCTGCCTTACTAAAAAAAGGAATGGAATTACAAAGAACTGGTCATAGTTTAGGATCGATAATGTCAGTACTTGAAACGATCAGAGACACAAATGAGACTTATGTTCTTGTTGGCAGCTTGGAGCAGCTTCATCGCGGCGGGAGAATGTCAGGACTGCAATTCTTTCTAGGCAGCATGCTGAACGTAAAACCAATTATTTCGATTGTCGACGGAGCCCTGTCTGTGAAAGAAAAGGTGAGAAGCGAGAAAAAGGCAAAAGAAAAAATCCTGGATTACTTCAGGATATCCTACGAGAAATATAAGCTAAAGGAAGTATATATCCTGTACGGTTTACATGAATCACCAGCCGCTTTATTGAAAGCAGAACTCGAAGAACAATTCCCAGAGTTGAAAGTCATTTGCTGTCCATTAGGGGCGGTCATTGGCGTGCACGCAGGAGAAAATACCCTTGGGATCAGCTGGCATAATGGCTTGAAATAACAAACAAAAAGTAACCTCAAGTATTCGGGGTTATTTTTTATTTGTTATTCATGCTAAAATAGCAGGGATGAAGGCAGGTGTTCGATAATGACAAATCAACTCATAGAAATAACAGAAGTGTATGTCCGGAACGAACTTGGTGAAGACGCCACGGGTCATGATTGGTACCATGTTGACCGAGTTCGGCGCAATGCCTTATCTATCGGCAAGAAAGAAAAGGCAGGAGACCCGTTTATTATAGAAATGGCATCCCTCCTCCATGACATACCAGATGAAAAATTAAATGAAAGTGCTGAAAAAGGCAGGGCAAAGCTCGATTCTTTTTTTCAAACAATCGAATTAGCAGAAGGGGTCAAAAACCACATCATTCAAATTATCGAATCGATCTCATATAAAGGCGGACGAAAAATGGCTCTTGAATCTGTTGAGGCAAAAATCGTTCAGGATGCTGACCGTTTGGATGCGATTGGAGCAATAGGAATTGCGCGGGCATTTGCTTATGGGGGGAAAAAAGGACAGCTCATTTACGACCCGCATATCAAGGTCAGAGAAGAAATGAGCATGGAAGAATATCGAAATGGTAAATCAACAAGCATCCATCATTTCTATGAAAAACTGCTAAAATTAAAAGAATTACTGAATACAGAAGCAGCCAAAAAAATGGCGGAGAGCCGCCAGCAAATGATGCTGGACTTTTTAGAACAATTTTACCAAGAATGGGATGGACAAGAATCATGAAAATGCTCACAGTCGAAAATGTTTCGAAAACGTACGGGGAGAAACAGCTCTTTAACGATATTTCCTTTACAATCAGCGAAAAAGAGCGTGTTGGCTTAATCGGAATCAATGGCACCGGAAAATCCTCGCTATTAAAAATCATTGCTGGCTTGGACACTCCTGATGACGGCAAGATTACCGCTGCCAAAGACTATTCAATCGCCTTTTTGGACCAACAGCCAGAGCTTGATGCTGGAAAAACGGTTCTTGAACAGGTCTTTCATGGCGAAGCACCGATTTTAAAGCTGATGCGTGAATATGAACAAACGTTATTACAGCTAAATAGCAATCCAACTGCAGTGAAGGTTCAGGAAGAACTTTTTCAATTACAAAAACAAATGGATGCCCTTAATGGCTGGGATGTGAGCACAAATGCTCAATCGATTTTAACGAAATTGGGGATTGAAGATTTTAGTCAAAAAATCGGCGAGCTATCCGGCGGGCAAAAAAAGCGGGTTGCCCTTGCGCAAGTATTAATTGCCGAGCCTGATTTACTCATCTTAGACGAGCCGACAAACCATCTTGACTTTGATTCCGTTAAGTGGCTCGAAGATTATTTAAGCAGATATAACGGGTCGATTTTATTGGTTACCCATGACCGCTACTTTTTGGACCGGGTTGCCAATCGCATGTTTGAATTAGATGGGGGACATTTATACAGCTACAAGGGGAATTATGCGGCATTCATTGAAGCGAAAGCGATTCGTGAGGAAAATGAGGCTGCCACCTTTGAAAAAAGAAAAAATTTGTTCAGACGAGAACTTGAATGGATGAGACGCGGCGCCAAAGCAAGAACAACAAAGCAAAAGGCGCGGATTCAGCGATTCGATGAATTAGACGACAAGCTTTCAAGCGGGAAGCCTGCTAATGAGAAACTAGATATTTCATTAAATGGGAGCAGGCTCGGCAAGCAGGTTTTTGAATTGAAGGATGCTTCGAAACAGTACGGTGAGAAAACCATCTTACATCACTTTGATTTACTCGTTAAACCGGGGGATCGGATTGGAATTATCGGCCGCAATGGAACAGGGAAATCAACCTTATTAAATATTCTTGCGAAGAAGATTTCACTTGATGCTGGTGAATACATCATGGGACAAACGGTGAAGATTGCTTATTATACGCAAGAAAGCGAAGACATGGATGAAAACATGAGAATGATTGAATACATTAAAGAAACGGCAGAGATTGTTGAAACCTCCGATGGGAAAACGATTTCGGCTGCTCAAATGCTTGAACGTTTTCTCTTTCCATCGTTTACACATGGCACGCCGATTCGCAAGCTTTCTGGCGGTGAAAAACGCCGGCTCTATCTATTGAAGCTGTTAATGACGGCACCAAACGTCCTCCTGCTGGACGAGCCAACCAATGATTTGGATACACAAACCTTGACCGTTCTTGAGGATTACCTTGAAGAATTTCCCGGAGTCGTGATAACGGTTTCCCATGATCGCTATTTCCTTGATAAGGTAGCGGAACAGCTCCTTGTTTTACTTGGAGAAGGTGTCATTAATTCTTTCTACGGAAACTACACGGAATTTCTTGATAAAGAAATGGCTGCAAAACGGCAAAAACCAGTTACCGTTTCAAGTCAGCCAGCGAAAGCACCAGAAAAAGAAAAGAAGAAAAAAATGACGTTTAAGGAGAAAAAGGAGTGGAGCGAAATCGACGAGCAGATTGCAAAAACAGAAGCGCGGCTTGAAAAAATCGCTAATGAAATGGGAAATACGGGCAGTGATTTCACGAAAGCACAAGATTTGATGAAACAAGAAGCGGAATTGAATGAAACGCTCGAACATTTAATTGAACGATGGTCATATCTAGCTGAACTGGCTGAAAATGAGTAGAGGAGTAACAGTTCAACACCGAGCATCCCCAATGAATTTACGCTTGCCATTGTGTTAAACTTGAGGCAGAAATCAAAAGAATTAGGTGATGGTATTGAAGATTAAGGCAATAGAACCGACTCCAAGTCCGAATACGATGAAAATTATTTTAGATCAAGAATTGCCTGTGGGGAAAAGCCATAATTATAAAAAAGAAACAGCGGTTGATGCACCAGTCATCATTCAAGCGATTTTACAAGTTGAGGGAATTAAAGGTGTCTACCATGTTGCCGATTTTCTCGCAGTTGAACGAAACGCGAAATATGATTGGAAGGAACTGTTAGCGAAAGTCCGGCAAGCTTTTGGTGAAAAAGCATCCGATGCTGCCAGTGCCGAAAAAGTGAATGAACATTATGGTGAAATTAAGGTCGAAATCCAACTATTTAAGGATATTCCGCTTCAAGTAAAGCTCACAGACAGCAGGGCAGAACGGCGGTTTGGTATGCCGGAAACGTTTTTAAAGGCAAGGGAGCTGGCACAGCTGCCAGAAGATAATTATATCCTTTTGCGGAAATGGCAGAATCAAGGTGTCCGATATGGGGATTTTGAGCAAATTGGGCAGGAGGTTGTCGAGGAATTAATTGCGGCCTATCCAAAAGAACGTCTTGAAGCACTTGTCACAAAAGCTCAGACAAGCTGGTCCGCTTCTGACCAAAAACCAAAACGGACGCGCAGAAAAGTATCGCTTGCCGATTTACAAACGACAGAGTGGCAGATTCGTTATCAGTTCCTTGAGCAAATGGACGATCCTGAACTAATGGATTTGCCTGTCCTCGAGAAAGCTTTATCGGATGAAAAGCCTTCGATTCGCAGATTAGCAACCGTCTATCTTGGCATGATAAAAGAGAAAGAAGTCCTGCCCTATTTATATAAAGCATTAAAGGATAAAACCGTAACAGTCCGCAGAACCGCAGGTGATTGTTTATCCGATTTAGGCTTCCCGGAAGCCGCTGATGAAATGGCCAAATCCCTAAAGGATTCTAGCAAATTGGTCCGCTGGCGGGCAGCGATGTTCCTCTACGAAGTCGGGGATGAAAAGGTGCTGGCAGCTTTAAAAGCTGCCGAAAATGACCCTGAGTTTGAAGTAAGTATGCAGATAAAAATGGCGATTGAACGTATTGAAGGCGGCGAGGAAGCCAAAGGTTCAGTATGGAAGCAGATGACAGAAGCAAGAAAAACAGACAATTAAGTGGTCAAATAACAAATGATTTAGTATCCTAAAATGGAAGAAATGGAGTGATGAAATATGTCTAATGCTTATGAAGAATATATGAAACAAATGGTTTTACCGATGCGTGAAGAGTTAACAAGAGCTGGTTTTGCGGAGCTGACAACGCCTGAGGCTGTTGAGGAGTTCATCGAAAAGACAAGCGGATCAACACTTGTAGTCGTTAACTCCGTGTGCGGCTGTGCCGCTGGATTAGCCCGCCCGGCAGCAACTCAGGCCGTTTTAAACAGTGCGAAAAAACCGGAACATCTTGTGACGGTTTTCGCTGGCCAGGATAAAGAAGCAACTGCTAAAATGCGCGAGTATTTTGAAGGTATTGAGCCTTCATCGCCATCCATGGCCTTGATAAAGGATAAAAAAGTCGTTCATTTTATCCCGCGCCATGATATTGAGGGAATGCCAATGGAAACAGTGATGCAAAATCTAATCGGTGCTTTCGAAACAAACTGCTAAAAAGGATGTCATTTGACATCTTTTTTTTTATTCTTAAATATTCTTTCTAGTATAAGAAAATGGAAATTATAAAAATATTCCAAACTGTTTTTTTCCATTTTTGCAAAAAAAGAAGTATAATATTTTTTAAGTAACCCAAATTGACAAATAAAGTTTAATAGAATAAAGGGGAATGAAAAATGAACAAATGGCTCCGTAAATCATTATTTGTAATGGTTTCCGCTTTAACCTTTGGTCTTGTTACACCAACACAGCTAATGAATAACGTAAATGCAGAGAAACTGAGCGACCGAGATGCCTTTGAAGCATCAGCAGCGGAACGCAGTCTATCGTCGGCTACTGCATTTTTAGAAGAATCAGAGTTTGATAGAGATAAGTTTATCGAAAATTTAATCAAACAGGCAGAAAATCAGTCCTATCAGAAGTTTGGCACTAGAATAAAGCCAGTAATTGAAAATGAATTTCGTGAAGTTATTTTGCCAAATATAGAAAAGGCTGTTGACGAAACGGCAGCGCAATTCCCTGAAGAAGATTTAAAAAATCTTACGATAACCGAGCAGCCTGGTTCCGGACATTCTGAAAAAATTTTTAATATAAAAAATGGAGAAACAGGAAAAGATATTTTACGATTCCATGTTAGACGAGATAATCCACCTAAATCGGGATACTGGTTTAATTTTCATTATCATACCTATCATGATGATTTCCAAAGCCATCATGAGCTTGGGGCGATTTATTGGGCAAAAAATACACCGCCAAAATGGATGAGTTAGAGGTTGGATTTGCGAAGCAATATGAAAAAATTTATTATAGAATGAAACCTTTTTATCAGAGACTCGTAAATAGACTATTACCTAATTTGGAGGAATGAAGAAATGGCAATAAGTTTATCAAAAGGTCAAAAAGTAGATTTAACAAAAACAAATCCAGGGTTGGCGAATGTGGTTGTCGGCCTTGGCTGGGATACGAATAAATATGATGGCGGACATGATTTTGATCTTGATTCTTCTGTATTTCTCTTAGGGGAAAACGGAAAGGTTACAAATGAAACAGATTTTGTTTTCTACAATAATCCACAAGGGGCTAACGGAGCCGTTGTACATACTGGGGATAATCGAACAGGTGCCGGCGATGGTGATGATGAAGCAGTAAAGGTTAATCTTTCAGCCGTTCCTGCTAATGTCCAGCGAATTGCTTTTACGATTACGATTCATGATGCTGAAAGCAGAAATCAAAACTTTGGACAGGTTTCAAATGCCTATGCTCGAATTTACAATGAAGCTAATGGTGAAGAACTAATCCGATATGATTTAGGCGAGGATTTCTCAATTGAAACGGCGGTTATTGCCGGTGAATTATACCGCCACAATGGCGAGTGGAAATTCAGTGCCATCGGCAGCGGTTATCAAGGAGGATTAGCAGCGCTCGCAACGGATTTTGGCCTATCAGTAGGTTAATAATCAGAATCGAAGAGATCCACACATTTATGGGTCTTTTTACAAAAATTTTGCTTTTCTAATCTAGGAGGAATTTCTTTAATGTCAGTTTTAAATCATATTTTGGATACATATGCATTATTCTTTGATTGGGATCATTGGGCACAGGTATTAACCGATCCCGTCAGCTGGGGACTAATTGGTACCCTGATTATTTTAGAAGGACTGCTTTCTGCTGATAATGCACTGGTATTAGCAGTAATGGTCAAGCACTTGCCGCCTGAAAAGCGGAAAAAAGCCCTTTTCTATGGTTTGCTGGGTGCTTATTTCTTTCGATTTCTCGCAATTGGGATCGGAGTTTACCTCATTAAGTTTTGGCTCATTAAAGCACTTGGAGCAGCGTACTTGGCATGGTTATCAATAAAATATTTCATCGATAAGCGTAAAGCGGGCGCGGATGACGAGGAAGAAGATGCCAAAGGTATGAACCAAGGAGGTTTACTGATTCGTTTATTTGGTACCTTCTGGGGAACGATTGCTGCTGTTGAACTAATGGATATTGCCTTTTCAGTTGACAGCGTTCTTGCCGCTTTTGGTGTCAGCGACCAGATATGGGTTTTATTTGTTGGCGGAGTCCTCGGCGTATTAATGATGCGTGGTGTTGCAGGTGTATTCCTTACATTAATTGATAAAGTTCCTGAGCTTGAAACAACGGCTTATATCTTAATTCTTATCATTGCTGCAAAGATGCTACTCAGCCTCCCTGCAATCGATTTTCATTTAGAATCGCTGCATTTCTTCCTCATCTTACTGGTAACATTTGCGGCAACTTTTATCGTTCACTTCATGAATAAGAAAAAAGAAGGAAGCAAAGAAAATCATTTATAGAATTTTGTTTTAAAAGGGGAGCTGACGAAAGTCCGTTTCCTTTCTTTTTTACCCTTTACAGAGGAGAAGAACGAAAAGATGAATTTTTTTACATATTTCTATGAAGAAGAATTAGCTAAATTTTTCTATCAAAAGCCGCAAAATTTTAATAAATTTTCGAACCGGGAGCTTTTGTCCTACGGATTGTGTGCAACACTTTATATGCCGGCGACCCGGCCGAATATTCATCAGGAAATTCTTTCGAAGAAGCATGAAGGCTTAACATCCTTGGTCATTGACCTGGAGGATGCCGTTGGCGACAACGAAGTTCTTGGTGCCGAAGTACTGCTGATTGCTGAACTGTTAAAATTATCAGGAGAATTGAATAGGGGATTTTTAAGTTTTGAAGATTTGCCATTAATGTTTGTCCGTATCCGTAGCCTTGAGCAATTTAAACGGATAATCGAACAATTAGGAGAGGCGACAAAGCTCCTTACTGGGGTGGTGCTTCCTAAGTTTACAGCAGGTAATGGGGAAGAGATGCTGCACGAGGTTTTGCGGATTCATTCGGAGCAGCATCCTTTTTATGCGATGCCAATCCTAGAGACAGCTAAAGTTATTCAAAAGGAAACGAGAATGGAAGAATTAATGAATATTAAGCATCTTCTTGATCGATACAAGGACAATATCTTAAATGTGCGGATTGGGGCAACAGACTTTTGTGGCTTATATGGGATTCGCAGGAGTGCGGATACGACAGTTTATGATATTGCGGTTTTAAGAGATTGCATTTCCGACATTGTTAATGTCTTTCAACGGTTTGATAGTCCATATGTGGTTTCCGGCCCTGTTTGGGAGTACTTTTCAGCGAAAAAAAGGATGTTAAAGCCCCAGCTTCGGCAAACCCCGTTTCGTGAACGGTACGGGGTTGAGGGATTGAAGTGGAGAACACAATTGATAGGCGAAAACATGGATGGGTTGATTCAGGAAATTCTGATGGATATTGCTAATGGTTTAACCGGAAAAACAATTATCCATCCCTCCCATATAAAAATCGTGCAGGCCCTCAATGTCGTTTCCTATGAGGAATATATCGACGCCAGTAATATCATAAATGCCGCAAATGGAAATATTGGCGTAATGAAAAGTGATTTTGCGAATAAAATGAACGAAATCAAGCCGCATTATTATTGGGCCAAGAGAATAATCTTAAAATCACAGCTTTACGGGGTGTTACATGAAGAATTCACAAACATTGACCTTATCAAACAAGAAGTTTACGTATAATATCCTTGATTCGATTGAAACGGAGCTTGAGATAGCTGAAAATCCTTATCATCTGCCTATTGAAGAGTTGTTTACAATGGCGGCTCGCATTAATAAGAAGCGCTCGTTTTTGTTTGTCAGTAAAGTACTCGGTAAACATTTGCCGATTAATCCAAATAAAGGGCTGTTAACAGGGGCTTTATTGGCCGCTAGATTTTTAGAATCAGTAAAGGGCATGGAATGTGTAAAAAAGGAGAGCCTGCTTGCTTCATTTACAAACGGTGAAGCCTGCGATAGCTGTTCCTTTATTCCGAAAGATGTCGATCCTGTAATAATTGGTTTTGCCGAAACGGCAACCGCCCTTGGTCATGCCTTCTATGATTGCTTTCAAGCTGCTGCCTATTTTCATACAACTAGAGAAGAGCTCATAGATGGAAAACCCGTGATTACCTTTGAAGAAGAACATTCTCACGCGACCTCGCATCGCTGTTATATTCCATTGGAAATACTTGATAACGAACGAGAAATCATTCTTGTTGACGATGAAATGACAACAGGAAAAACAGCGATAAATATTATCCAGTCCATTCATGCCAAATTTCCAAGGAATGTTTATACAGTAGTAAGCATTTTGGATTGGCGTTCTGAAGAAAATCAAGCTGAATTCTCCCGCCTCGAGCATGCTCTTGGAATAAAAATTCATGTCGTAAGTCTATTATCTGGTCAGGTGCACGTGAAGCAGCTGAAAGAAATTGAGAATCCGACGAAAAGAGATGAATGGAACGTGAGTGAGGAGCTGTCAGTTGAATTGCTGCAGCTGGCTGATTTTTTTACAGCGACCACGGGCGCATCTATTAATCCGTTAAACAACGCAGCGTATATCAAAGAGACTGGACGGTTTGGTCTTAGAAGTCATGAAAATATCGCCCTTGATGATAAGGTTTCTGCAGCTGCTTCTATTTTAAAACAGAACAGAACGGGTGGAAAAACGCTGTGTCTTGGAACAGGGGAATTTATGTACCTTCCAATGAGATTTGCCGCTCAGATGGGCAGCGGCGTTTACTATCAATCAACAACCAGAAGCCCAATTTATGTTGAAAACAAAGAAGGATATGGGGCGCGGTATGGGGGGGGCTTTCCAAATCCAGAGGATCCGGCGGTCACACACTTTGTTTATAATATCCCCCCAGGTCATTACGATGAATTATTTGTCTTTTTCGAAAGAGAAGTAAAATATGAGAATATGCAGCCATTGCTAAAGGAACTAGGAAAATTTGAAATTAGGTCGATAAAGCTCGTCTTTTTTTCAAAAGTCAGAGGTGAATAACTTGCAAAATACAATCAACAAACCTGCGAAAATTGGAACGTACCATGAGAGTGACGTGCTTTTTCTATTAAAGGATTTAAGTGATATTCAGCTGGAAGATTCCGCTGTTAATCGGGAATTGCAAATCCAATCTGGCGGACATTATAGTGAATCCTTGCCGATTGAGTATCAGCCGCCAAAAGAGTATGTCGATTTATTTTGGAAAACATTGATGGAGTACAAACAAAAAGTGGCAGTATGTGTTGGGATTGTGGCCGAACAAATCTATCAATTAAAAGGGAAAAATGCTATTCTTGTTTCCCTTGCCCGTGCCGGGACACCTGTAGGGATTTTGATCAAGCGGTACATAAAAATGCGCTACAATGTGTCATTGCCGCATTATAGTATTTCCATCATCCGTGACAGGGGAATTGACGAAAACGCGCTTCACTATATCATGGACAAGCATCCAGACGGAATTATTCAATTTGTCGATGGCTGGACAGGAAAAGGAGCTATTTCGATTGAGCTAACAAAAGCATGCGAGGATTTTGAACAAAAATATCGGATTAAGCTTGATGATACGCTCGCTGTCATTGCTGATCCAGGCTACTGTACGACCCTTTACGGAACTAGGGAAGACTTTTTAATCCCAAGTGCTTGTTTAAACTCGACTGTCTCAGGGCTGGTGAGCCGGACTGTTTTAAATGCTAAATACATCGGCAAGGATGATTTTCACGGGGCTAAATTTTACCGCGATTTGTTTCCAGACGATGTTTCCAATGAATTCATTGATATGATTTCTTGTGAGTTTACCTTTATTGCTGAGGAGGCTGCGGAAATAGCTTCGCAAATGAGGGAAGAGAAAATCGAAACAGGTTTTTTAGGAATGGAAGATGTAAAGAGAATCCAAGCTGAATTCGCGATTGAAAGCACACATTATATCAAGCCTGGGGTCGGTGAGACGACCAGGGTTCTTCTCCGCCGGGTTCCGTGGAAGATATTAATGCGTGACCCTTCAAGCCCTTTTGTCAAACACATCCTTATGCTGGCAGAAGAAAAAGGGGTTGAAGTGATACCGTATCCAGATTTGAACTATTTGTGCTGCGGCTTAATCAAATCGGTGAAGGAGAAGCAAGAATGATTTTTGCATCTGACCTTGACCGCACTTTAATCTATTCGAAACGGGCAATCCAAGAGCTTGGTAATGCTGGGGGCGAGGACCTGAAACCCGTTGAGAGAAAAGATAACAGCTGGGTCGCTTATATGACCGAAGCCTCTTTCATCGCGTTAAAAGAACTGGCCCGGCAAAGTCTATTTGTCCCCGTTACAACGAGAACAACCGAGCAATTTAATCGATTCGTGATTTTCGCTCACGACATTCCGATTAAATATGCCATTACTTCAAATGGAGCTATTATTCTCAATCAAGGTGTGCCAATGGAAGAATGGACGGAGCATATTTTTGCCCGTTTGCGCACGGAGTCGGTCCAACAAGATGAATTACTGGCGATTTTACAAAGGGAAGGATTTCATTTTGATGGGCAAAAGAAGCAGGCAGAGAATCTGTTTTTTTATTATATCTTAAATAGTCTGCCTTCTCTGTTTGATAGGAAAGTCCTCAATGAATTAGTGTTAAAATATGGATGGCGGATTTCCTTGCAAGGAAGGAAGCTGTACTTTATCCCGCGGGCAATCAGTAAAGGGGATGCCCTTGAATTTATTTGTAATTGTGAGGGGACAACAGCAACTGCGGGAGCGGGCGACTCCATCCTTGATTGGGACTTCCTGCAAAACTGCCAATATCGTTTTGTGCCAAGACATGGCGAACTGACGAATATGGCGGATGCGAATGGACTTACATTTACGCAGAATAGGGGCGTGGATGCAGGTTATGAAATCCTTCACCAGTTTTTAAAATTGATTCCCATAAAATCTAGTTCTTTTTAACCAACCGGTTGAACACAAAAAAATATAGGCTGGAAAAAGCTGCGAAGCTGACAAAAAAGAATAGAATTGATACGGGTATTGAGTGCATCACGGGGGAGAGCAGCAACGTGAACACTAAACTGATTACAAAAAGATCAAGATAAATAAATGCATCAGAGGTCATAACTTCTAATACGGAATTTATTTCCTCATCAATGAACTCCATCTTCGGGCGCTTATATAAAAATCTCATTCGAGTCACCTACTTTAGTTTGGGTACTCCATTTGTATGTAAGGACAAGGAGAAAGGTGAAAAATGAGCAAATAGCCTAAAATAACGAAACATTTTTAGCTGACTTTCGTATAAACAAATGAACACTTTTGGTAACTGTGATATGATGATAAGGTACCTTTACATAATTTAACTAACAGTCTTAAAAATAAGCTTTCGCTTTCAGAGGGAAGGGATTATGAATGTATCCACCATTAAATCAATTGAGCGTCCGTCCTGTAGGGGCCATTTCCAATGAAAACTGGTCTGGTATGCTGAAAAAGCCATTGCCGGAACGGCCAAATTATTCACTGGAAAATGGAACCATTCAGATTGGGCAAGTACTGGGGAAGTTTTTGGGAATACCGATTGATACGGACGACTATTATAACCAGCTTTTTGATTATGTTAATAATACGGCAGAATGGAATCTGCATTTGCTAAGCGAAGAGTCACTTGATAAAACTATCAATAATGCCCACTTTCAAGCGATTCAAAAAGTATTTAACATTAATCAGGAACAAAAGCTGTCGATTAACCGTTTTACTGCTTTTCTTGACGGGGAGCAGCTTTTGTTAAAGTCAAGTGTCCCTGTAATCCATCGCAAATTAAGAGAAGCGATGATTGCAACGCTTGAATTGTACACAAAACTCGAAGCTGACGGGTTGAAAAACCACGAGCTGAGACGAGTTCTCGTAGATCTTGTTAAGTGGTCCATCAACCATTTGCAGCCACAATTGGATACGGCCGACCCGCAAAAAGCGATGCCGAAATTTTTGTGGTATGGTGACTTTAAGAAGAGCCATCAATATTTTTTATTTTATTTAAGCAAGCTTGGCTGCGATATTGTTATTTTTCATCCCGAAGGTAAGGATATCTTAGCGGGAATAATTGATGAGCCCGTTTTCACGCATCATTTCCAAAATAACCAGCCTGCGGAACCGTTTCCTACTGAAAAACGGACCCGGAAAACAACGGTTGCTTACCGGGCCTCAAAAGAAATTGAAACAATATTAAACCAAGAGGGTTCCGGCCTTTACAAACCGTGGCAATTAAGGGATTACACGCCTTCTTCAATTACGTTAAAAACAACATATGATGAGCTGTTTATTCTTTGTAAAGAAATAGCGATGATTCGACCTGATTTCGAAGTGAGGAATGGGGAAGTTAAAATTCCTACGATTTTCGCTAAAGTACAAGGGGTAAGCAGGAATCGAAAAGAATACTGGGAACGGCTGCAAGCGCTCAACCAATTAGAGCATAGTTTACTGATTCGTAAACTGCCTCTGACAATCGCAAGCACGAGCGATTTCCGCTTTCATTATCGCAATGCACTGGGCAGAGATGGTTTAATTGTCCCTGAAAATATGATGTGGTCGCACTACTGGCCCTATTCATTTTTATCAGCAGGCTTGCAAAAAGGCATTGCCAATGCCGTTAGAAGCATCTGCGAGAAACCAGGACTAAAGCCTTTACCGAATGAAAGCCTAGAAGATGTGAAAATGTATCTTTTTACCCAGGCAATGTTTATGCAAAAAAACATTATTCAATTGCTGGAACGATTTGACTATTCGCAGCATGTCCCGAAACTAATTATTTACAATAATGAATTATCAGGGATGCTTTCGCGATCGGATGCGGCTCTCCTGCTGCTGCTAAATCAGTTCGGTATTGATATCGTACTATACAATCCGCCAGGTCATAATGATATCGAAAATTACCTCGATGACCAATTATATGATAAACATTGGCTTGATGATATAGTATTTGAATTGGAATTTAAAGAGCCTTCTCTTTTCAAAAAAGGGCTTTTTCAAGGTATCTTAAAAAATTTAAGGGGAGATTAACAAGTGAATCTATCGCCAAATCCATCAAATGGCTTAACTCCTGCAGCAGTGGATGACAAATTAACAGAGACAAAAGCTTCTGACATCAAGCTTGCCCTTCGCAAGGAACCGGAAATTCAAAATTTGGCCCGGACGATTGATGAGCGCGACCAAATTCAAGTTTTAGAGTTTGGGAAAGAACCTGCCGTGCAAATATCGCGTTTTTCCGATCAGATTTTGAGCAATATGCGGACGACTAAGGTAGAAGATTCGGGTGAACTTCTTAAACATCTTGGCAGGATCATGGATAAATTCGATGCGAAGGATTTCCAGAAAACCTCCGGCGGCATCTTTGGCAAGCTCTTTAATAAGGGCGAAAAAATGATAGAAAAGCTGTTTGGAAAATACCAAACGATGGGCCAGGAAATTGATAAGGTATATGTGGAAATTTCTAAATATCAGCATGAAATGGTCGACTCAACAACCATGCTTGAACAAATGTATGAACAAAACTATCAATACTATTTGACGCTGGAAAAATACGTTGTTGCCGGTGAAATCAAGGTCGAGGAGCTAAAAAATACTCAGCTACCACAGCTTGAGGCACGTGCTGCTTCAGGTGATCAGCTGGCATCAATGCAATTAGATTCATTAAAGAATGCGATAGAGCTGTTAGAACAGCGGATTTATGATTTAGAAATGGCGAAAATGGTTTCTTTACAGACAGCACCGCAAATCCGCCTGTTGCAAAGAGGGAATACAAAGCTAATTGGGAAAATTAATTCTGCTTTTGTTACGACAATTCCAATTTTTAAAAATGGCTTAATTCAAGCAGTGGCAGCAAAAAGGCAGAAGCTTGTCGCTGATTCGATGAGTGAGCTTGACCGCAGGACAAATGAAATGCTCCTTAAAAATGCGCAAAATATTTCGCAGCAAAGTACTGATATTGCAAGGCTTTCCGGCGGCCCAAGTATTAAAATCGAGACAATCGAGGAATCTTGGAATATTATCATCAAAGGGATGCAGGAAACACGAGCAATTGAAGAAGAAAATAAACGAATGAGAATTGAAGGTACAAAACGTTTAGAACAGCTGCAGGATAACTTTAAAAACATGAAACAATCATAGTTACTATAAAATTTCTTAATTGGGGTGGATGAATTGGCTATTAATTTGCAAAAAGGTCAACGAGTTGATTTAACGAAAAGTAATCCGGGACTATCCAAAATCTTGGTAGGATTAGGCTGGGATCCGGTCCAAAGCGGGGGCGGCGGCGGTTTCTTTGGCTCATTGTTTGGCGGTGGGAGTGCTCCGAATATTGACTGTGATGCCTCTGTTATCATGTTAGGAGCAAATGATAAGCTCCAAAACAATAAAGATGTAATTTATTTTGCGAATTTAAGAAGCAATGACGGCAGTGTTCAGCACACAGGAGATAATTTGACGGGTGATGGCGACGGGGATGACGAGCAAATCATTGTCGACTTAAGTAAAGTCCCTTCAAGAATTCAAAAGCTTGTTTTCGTTGTGAATATCTATGATTGTGTAAAAAGAAAACAACATTTCGGCATGATTCAAAATGCGTTTATCAGGGTCGTTAATCCTGGAAACAACCAGGAGCTCATCCACTATAATTTATCAGATAATTATGGCGGGTTAACTTGCCTTGTTGCCGGCGAAATATACCGCCACGGCAATGAGTGGAAGTTCGCTGCCGTAGGAACCGGCACGACAGCTGGCAGCCTAAGTGAAATTGTTCGCAGTTATAGCTAAAAAAATATAAAAGTTCTTGATGGGGTGATTAATTTGGGTATTAACTTAGCAAAAGGACAAAGAGTGGATTTAACCAAAACGAATCCTGGGTTAACAAAGGCAATTATCGGTCTTGGATGGGATACCAACCGCTATAGCGGTGGACATGACTTTGATTTAGATGCATCCGCATTTTTAACAGATGCAAACAACAGGGTGATTAACGATTTGGACTTCATTTTTTACAATAACTTAATTCATTCTTCAGGTTCGGTCGAACATACAGGGGATAACCGGACGGGCGAAGGTGAAGGGGACGATGAACAAATCAAGATCAATTTCAGTAAAGTTCCGTCCCATGTTCATCGGATTGCTATTACCGTTACGATTCATGATGCCGAAGCAAGAAGCCAGAATTTTGGCCAAGTCTCCAATGCCTTCGTTCGTTTAGTTGATGAGGAAACAGGCAGCGAGGTTCTAAGATATGATCTTGGCGAGGACTTTTCAGTTGAAACCGCTGTAGTAATCTGCGAGCTCTACCGCCATAACGGCGATTGGAAATTCAATGCGATTGGCAGCGGCTTCGCTGGTGGACTAGCATCACTTTGCCGGAACTTTGGTTTGGAAGTTTAATTTTTTTGGGAAAGCTGCCTCTTTGGCAGCTTTTTCAATTGACTGGCCACCACTTTCTCTTATCAATTGATTAAACAGCTCAGCTCCACTAAAATTAATAGATATGAACCGCATATAAGGGAGTGTCAGATGTGAAGCAATATTTACAATTATGTGAGCATGTGTTAAAAACGGGTACCGTGAAGGGCGATCGAACCGGAACGGGAACAATCAGTACCTTTGGTTATCAAATGAGATTTAATTTAGAAGAAGGTTTTCCGCTTATTACCACTAAAAAGCTTCATTTAAAATCGATTATTTATGAATTGCTTTGGTTTTTAAAAGGCGATACGAACGTTCGCTACCTGCAGGAAAATGGTGTCCGAATTTGGAATGAGTGGGCAGATGAAAACGGTGAATTAGGGCCGGTCTATGGCCATCAATGGCGTTCCTGGACAGGGGCCGATGGGAAAACGGTTGATCAAATTAGTGAATTAATTGAGCAAATCAAGACAAATCCAAATTCAAGAAGACTGCTTGTCAATGCCTGGAACGTAGCTGAAATTGATAATATGGCGCTGCCGCCGTGTCATTGCCTGTTCCAATTTTATGTGGCAGATGGGAAATTGTCTTGTCAGCTCTACCAACGCTCGGCGGATGTATTTCTGGGAGTTCCTTTTAACATCGCTTCGTATGCCCTGTTAACGTTAATGATTGCTCAAGTATGCGACTTAAAGCCGGGAGAATTTATACATACGTTTGGCGATGTTCATATTTATCAAAACCATCTTGAGCAAATAAACGAGCAAATGAAAAGAGAACCACGGGTACTGCCGATTCTAAACATCAATCCGAATGTTAAGGATATTTTCTCTTTTGAATTTGAAGATTTTAGCCTGGATGGATATGAGCCACATCCACATATAAAAGGAGTGGTCAGTGTATGATTTCCTTCATCGTTGCTATGGATGAAAATAGAGTAATCGGCAAGGATAATCAGCTCCCTTGGCATCTTCCTGAAGATTTAAAGTTTTTTAAGAAGGTGACAATGGGACATCCAATTGCAATGGGGAGAAAAACGCATGAGTCGATTGGACGCGCGCTCCCGGGCAGGGAGAATATTGTGATTACCCGAAAGCTCGACTATCAATCCGAGGAATGTACGATCTTTCACTCAGTAGAGGAGTTTATCAGGTACAGCCGTGAACAAAAGGAAGAAATATTTGTCATCGGCGGTGCGGAAATTTTCAAGGAAACATTTGCCTATGCAGATTGTCTTTACATCACGCTTATTCATGATGAATTTGCAGGGGACACATTCTTTCCTGCATACGATGGTGATAACTGGGATCTTAAATCCTGTAAAAAAGGTATAAAGAATGAAAAAAATCCTTACGAGTATGAATTTAGGATTTATCAACGAAAAGCCTAGTAAACGAAAAGAAAGCATCAGCGATTATGCTGATGCTTTTTTTCAATATTATAAATAGGTCCCATTTAATTCGTATTCCGCTAATTTTGCAAGCATGTATCTGAATTCATGGGGATGGCAAAACTCTTCCTCGTGGAAGTGCGTTTTAACCCAAGCAATTAATTCAATCGGGCTATTAAAGTATTCGCCGCTTCGGTCACTTTTGCGAATGGTGTATCTTCCATTGTCATCATCAATTGTTATCTCAACAGGGAGGGCTCCATCATAACTGCTTAGTGAAAATTCCATCCTCATCACATCCATTCTATAGGGTTATAAATTTTCATTAGTATATGTTACTATTGTTCAAATTATATGCAAAAAACAGTCAGTTGTCAAAATATTTAAAAAAATTCCACTGAATAATTGGAGATTGACTTAAGCGGTGGTTATTGATAAATTGGTCTATAGAGATTTAAATGAGATACATAAGGGAAATGCTAAACATCACAAGTAGGTTAATTTTAACGGATATTGTGAATTTACTATGAATTATTCCAGATAATTAACCCAAAATGAATTTTCGATACTATAATCATAGTAGAAACACACAAACTTTGAAGGGGATGTTAATCCATGTTTTCAAATATCGGAGTACCCGGATTAATTTTAATTTTAACGCTTGCACTGATCATTTTTGGACCGAAGAAACTTCCGGAAATTGGAAAAGCTTTCGGACAAACTTTAAAGGAATTTAAAAAGTCTACTCGCGAACTTACGGACGATGTAATGAAAGATATCGATGAAGTAAAGAAAGATGTGACTAAATAAGGTGTAAGATTTGCGTCTTACACCTTTTTTTCTCGAGATTTGTAACTATAAGACACGTGAATACGTGTTAATCTTCATCCTATGAAATTGGCAGGGGAAGTACATGGAAGATAAAGAATTAAATTTAGTTGATCATTTAGAGGAATTGCGCAAACGGATTATTATATCGGCACTAGCATTTGTTGTCTTCTTTATTGCCGGTTTTATTTATGTCGATGATATCTATCGATGGTTTGTCGGTGATACCAAACTAATGGTTCTCGGCCCGAGTGATATTATGTGGATTTATTTCATGCTGGCAACTGTAATTGCCGTAGCAGGAACGATCCCTGTTTTAGCGTTACAAATATGGTTGTTCGTTAAGCCGGCATTAAGACCAATTGAGAGAAAAATTACGCTATCCTATATACCTGCATTATTTTTCTTATTTCTACTGGGCCTTGCCTTCGGATATTTTGTTATTTTTCCGATGGTTCTGGACTTTTTGGTGAAAATGGGTCAAGATATGTTCGTCACAAACTTCACAGCTGAGAGATACTTTAGCTTTATCATGAATATGACCCTCCCATTCGGGGTGCTATTCGAACTGCCAGTAGTGGTCATGTTTTTAACTTCACTTGGGATACTCAATCCCTATGTTTTAGGAAAAGTTCGAAAATATGCCTATTTTGTTCTTATCATTATTGCCGTCGTAATTACACCCCCGGACTTTATGTCTGATTTTGTTGTGACTTTGCCGCTCCTGCTTCTTTATGAGATTAGTATAAACTTATCGAAATTTGTTTATCGGAAACGATTGAAGAAATTGCAGCAGGAAGAGGATGAAATAATCGAAGCCTAAAGACCTTACGAGATGTAAATCTCATAAGGTCTTTTTTTGTTTATTATTCTAAAATATTTCCTTTCAAGTTGGATTTCCACCTTTTTTAATAAAAATATGCTTAAAATGCAGTTAAGGATTCTTTGTGTACTTTTTGGAAAATTCAGGGCGTATTGCCTAGCTTTATACTACAATTGACTTGAAATTAAGTTTTTACTTATTTTTAAGATAAGTGGAGGGGAAAGCGGATGAAGAGACAGAAAACCGTATATGAAGCCGCAATCGACCATGGTTATAGCCGGGGGAGCTTCCTGAAAATGTGGACTGCGTTTGCTGTAAATGAAAAAGATAAGGTAATCGATCAATTGCGGGAATTCCCTGTGGGAAAAGACGTCGTCGCGACTTGATCCATCATTGGAAAAGAAAAAGGACAATTGCAATTATATACACCGCTTGGCTCTAACAGGCTGCTAAATAGATTATTGGGAACGACAGTTTTCCGAGAAACTTCTAAAAAATAGTCCCCATTTCAATTCGTTGGAATGGGGGCTTTTAATTATGTTTTATTCCTTTCATCCATCCATGCTTGGAATTTTACGTAATTAAGATATTCCCTGAAAGCTTCTTTTTTCAAACCATTCTCAATCGCAGACTGTATTAATGCCTTCCACTCATTGTCCAGTTCATAGTTTACAGATTCATCGTCTAACAAGTAATCAATACTGACATCTAAGGGGATTGCCACCTTTTTTACAAATTGCATCGATGGATTTGATTGCAAACCCCTTTCTAATTGGCTTAAATATGACTTTGAAACATTTGCCAGCCTCGCAAGCTCTGTAAGCGAATACCCCTTATTTTCCCGCAGCTGTTTGATCCGTTCTCCAATCATCACCCTCATCTCCTATTAGTAACACAAAAATCTCTTACTATATCATTCATTATAAAGCACGATAGTTTCATTATAAAATACAAAATAGTAAGAAAATAAGAGAAAACTAGAGAAAAAGCCCTAAAAACGTTCTTAATTAAGAAAATTTGCCTATATTTTGGGTTTTTCAAGTTGGTTGTTTTGACCTATACTTTGTTTAATGGTTCGTAATTAAGAACAGAGGGCAAGTAAGTTCTAAATTATTATTTCTTAACAATTTAATGAGGTGATATTTTATGGCAGCAAAAAAGGCATTAAAAATCGTTAGTAAGCTAATATCAGTACTACTATTCTTACTATTAATTTTTCTATCATACGTAGTTATTTCTACAAAAATTTCGGGCGGGGAAACGAAGCTCCTCGGGTATGAGTTGAAATCAATCCTATCTGGTTCCATGGAGCCGTCCATACATACCGGGTCAGTAATTGCAATTAAGCCTGGCGGCGACCTGAACCGCTTTAAAAAAGGCGATGTTATAACATATCGTACACTGGAAAATCCAGATGTTTTGATTACTCATCGCATAAGGGAAATTCATGTGTCAGATTCGCTGGTCCAATACATTACTAAAGGCGATGCTAATGATGCAGACGATCCACAACCGATACCAGCAAGCAATGTTATCGGTAAATATTCAAACATAACAATTCCTTACGTAGGTTACATCCTATCATATGCTAAATCGAAAATCGGAATCATCCTGTTAACAATCGTTCCTGGTGTATTAATCCTGCTCTATCAATTATTCTTCCTTATTCGAAGAGTTGCCAAGTTAGAAAAGGAAAACAAATTAGTCAAAGAAAGAATGCAGTTGTAAGAAGTGATTGAAACATTCTCACTAAGCACTGGACTTTTACATACTGGTTTAGATGAGAAGTTACAATATAAAAATTAGATAATATAGGAGGAGAAAAAATGTCAAAGAAATCAAAATTAGGGATGGGAATTGCCTCCTCAGCCCTAGCACTATCACTAATCGCAGGGGGGTCCTATGCACTATTTAGTGCAAATGCTGTAAACGGCAATAACACTTTTACAGCTGGTAGTATTAAGCTTCAAGATGTTACAGGTCAAAATGTTGCATCAAAAATGTTGAATTTCAATATTCTTGCTCCTGGGGATACAGATACCAAGAAAATTACAATTAAAAATACCGGTTCATTAGACGCTTGGGTACGAATTAATGATGCAGCTACACAAGCATCAAGGACTGGTGACTTATTCAATGGAACACGCCCTTTACAAATTTCTTATAGCGGTACCCCTGTAAGAGTAGATGCAGGTCAAACAGTCGATTTAGATGTAAAATATTTATTCCCACTTGACGCTGATGACAGCTATCAAACTGCAAGCGGTTCGGTCAATATTGTAGTTGATGCAGTACAAGTACGTAATAACATAAATGCTGACGGTAAACCAGATTGGTTTCCTTCTCCACAAACATTTATTACACCGCAAGATTTTAACGTGACAGCAGGACATACATGGAGTGATGATAGAGGCACCCATAAGGGATATAGTTTTGGCTTTAAGCTAGCGGAAACTTTTATGGCAGCTGGGGTAAATGGCGTAACAGTAGAGGCTTATAAGGACAATAACTTATTACAGAGAAATACAGCTGGTCCTTCTATCATTAATTCTAATGATACCCAACAATCCACACCATTTGAATATACAAATAAAGGAGATTCTTCAATGCGCTTCATAGATAGTTACTGGAATTACGGTGACTGGTTAGGATCTGCTACTGATAAGCCAACCAAAGTCGTTATCACCATAACAACAAATGATGGTCATACCTACACAGCTACAAGAAATGCCTATTAATCTTTAGAAGGAATAGATTAAAAACAAATAACGGTGTCTCAAAAGAAATTTTGGGAAAAAGCAAATAACAGAATTATTAATAGGAAGGTGGGTTTTCCCACCTTTCTTGAAGTAATTCATTATTTGATTTTCAGCAACATAAATAAATTCTAAGATTTTATTTATGTTGCTGAAAATTGAATCTTTTTTAAGTTAGAAAGGGTGTGATTAAAATACGGTGCACTAGATCAAGAAAGTTTCGAAAACGTAGTTGGAAGGGAAATTTGGTTGTTAAAATTATTGCTATTTTTTATGTTTCCATTTTGACCATTTCTTATTTAAATGGAAGTACAGGTGCCAATTTTTCAGATACTGTACAAATAACTGGGATGTTTCAGGCTGGTACTTGGAATACTCCGGCAGAGCAATGGGATAAGAGTTCATTAATCTTTTCAAATAAGGATAAAAACCAACAAATTAACAGCTGTAATCCTGTTAAGCTAACAGTTTCCATTACTAATACAGGAAATGATATGAAAGGAACGACAGAATATGAGGTGTTTTACATAGCTAAAGGAAATGCAAAAGACGGGAGCATTGTCGGAAGTGGAATCATTAATCCGTTAGCAAAAGGAAAAAGTGGTCAGCTTACTTTTACAGGTTCTTGGCCAGGAACCTACAAATTTAAAGCATATCAACGTCCCTTCCACAATTTTGTCAGTGAAAGAAAAGAATTATGGAGTGAAACATTATCTATTACTTGTTCTAAAAAATCCAATAGTTCAACAAATGAGAACGAAGGAAATATTGAAAACAAATCTAGGGTTGGTGTTGAGGGAGAAAATCAAAATAGCGCAGTGGATAGCCCGATAGACCAAACAATTCATGAAAGTAAGATTCAAGATACAAAAGATAATTCAGTGAACGAAACAAAGGAACAAAATAATGAACAAAATAATGAACAAAATAATGAACAAACAACACCATAATGGAAACCCAATTTTATTTATCGGAAAAAAGGTGGGAAAATGAATAGTAAAGTGGTTAAGAAATGGACCAGTAATGATGTAACGGTAATATTATTTATAATTTTCTTAATGTTCCTTTTTGTAGTTCCTAAAAGGTCACAGGTGGAGAGCCACAAATTTTTGGCTGTCAGCTAAAGGTGGTATTGTCTGGTTCAATGGAACCGGGGATTAAAACAGGTTCTATTATTGCTGTTAAACCTGGCGGAGATATGAACAGGTTTAAAAAGGGTGATGTCATTACCTTTAAAATGGATGAGACTAAACTTGTCACCCGTAGAATTAATGAAGTAAATAAAAATGAGAATCAAGTAATTTATTGGACAAAAGGCGACAACAATAACTCAGAAGATATAAATCCTGTTCTTCCTTAAAAAGTTGTTGCCGAATATACCGGCTTCACTGCTCTATATATTGGCTACTTTATTTCTTTTATTAATTCTAAAAATGGTTCATTTCTCTTAATTTTCCCAGGTTTATTGCTTCTAATTTATTTAATTCTACAATTTGGAGAACAATTAAAGAAATAGAAAGAAAAAACTCGAATAAATCGCAAAATAACGAAAAAGTATATAAAAATAAATATGGATACATATAAATTTTTGGAGAATTGATTAACAGGAGCTGGAAACGAAATTGGGTATTACTGTCCATTTCAAATTTTGCCGGAATTCCCTGAGGGAAAAAACGACGTCGTAATCGGTTCTATTATTGGAAAAGAAAAAGGTCAGTTGCTCATAGAAAAACGGCTTGGTTCCAAGAGATTACTTACGAGGTTATCGGGAACAATGTTTCCGAGAATCTGCTAATAAATAGTCCCCATTTCAATTCGTTGGAATGGGGGCTTTTAATTATGTTTTATTCCTTTTCATCCATCCATGCTTGGAATTTTACATAATTAAGGTATTCCCTGAAAGCTTCTTTTTTCAAACCGTTCTCAATCGCAGACTGAATTAAATCCTTCCACTCATTGTCCAGTTCATACTTTAAAGATTCATCGTCTAACAAGTAATCAATACTGACGACTAAGGGGATTTGCCACCTTTATTAAGAAATGCATCGGTGGATTAAATTGCAAACCCCGTTCTAATTGGCTCAAAAAAGACATTGAAACATTTGCCAGCTTGGCAAGCTCTGTAAGTGAATACCCCTTATTTTCCCGCAGCTGTTTGATCCGTTCTCCAATCATCACCTTCATCTCCTATTAGTAACGCAAAAAATTCAAACAGTATTTTTCATTAAAAAGCACGATAGTTTCATTATAAATTACAAAATAGTAAGAGAATAAGAGAAAACTAGAGAAAAAGCCCTAAAAATGTTCTTAATTAAGAAAAATTGCCTATATTTGGGGTTTTTCAAGTTGGTTACTTTGGCATATACTCAACTTATAAGTTCGCTAATAAGAACAAACACAAGGAAGTTGATGAATATGATTAAAAAAACCACCAATTTCGTTCTTAATAAACTACGAAAGAAGTTTCATAAATTATATAGAACGAATGAGGGAGGGGCTGTCATTCGACGCACACGTTTGAAAAAGTTTGAAAAGAAAAGTAAAAAGGTGGTAATTGCAGCTCAACTTGTAGCTGTCTGGTATCTCCTGATAGTAACAGGTTCGTATCTTACATCCGATACAGCTGCTTACTTTAATGATGTTAAGAATGTTAGCGGAACAATAAGTGTTGCTGAAGATTTTTGTAAAGATGTAAAAAATGGATCAGACTTCTGGCACAAATACTGTAAAGATAATGCTGGAATCGGAAATGGACCAGACGCCGCTGATAAAGATACTGGTGAGAGAACCGATCCAGACAATCCAGGACATAACAAAGGTGGCTGTGATGACCACACCAATGCTCCTTGTTCAGAGGTAAAAAAAATTAAAGAAACACACACGAGCAATTCAATTAGTTTAACCTGGGCGAATCCCAACCAAGGAAATAAAAACTTTAGCCATGTAAAGATTTATAAGAATGGGGACAAGACACCAGTCGGAAATAATATAAAAAATGGTCAATTTGAGGATAAAAACTTAGTGGACGCTACAAAGTATAGCTACAAAATAACAACGGTTGATAAATCAGGAAAAGAGTCAAAAGGCACAACAATAGAAGTTACTACAAATGAAATTGGAATAGATAAGAAAAATTCCTCCGAAAATACTAGACCAATTGATGAGACAACTGAAAAAAGTCAAACAAAGGATAACAGCGAAAATTAATTAACAATGGTGGTGTAAGTATGAAAAAAATAAAAAAGATTTTTAGTATTTTAATAACAGCAATTCTATCAATTACCCTGATATTTATGATCTTTGTCGTAATATCGTCAAAAGCTTCCGGTGGCGAACCTAATTTCTTGGGTTACCAACTGAAAACAGTACTTTCTGGTTCGATGGAACCAACCTTTATGACGGGTTCAATAATTGCAGTTAAGCCAGTTGAAAATGCAGTTAATTTGAAAAAAGATGACATTATTACCTTTAAAGAATCTGAAGACAAATTAATTACACATAGAATTATTGATGTTAATAAAACTGGGGATCAAACCATGTATGTAACAAAAGGTGATAACAACAATGCTAAAGATAGTAATCCAGTAATAGCCCAAAATGTTGTTGCTAAATATTCAGGCTTCACAATCCCGTATTTTGGATATTTCTTAGATTATGCTAAGTCAAAAAGTGGAATGGCTTTATTGCTTATCCTTCCAGGATTACTCCTACTTGCCTATTCAGGAATCACAATTTTTAAAGCTATCAAAGAATTGGATAAGGGAAAAGGAAATGACGCTCAAGGAACTGTTTAATGGTTGCACTCCTTATATAAAAGGATAAGGGTTCAATAAATACTACATACCTCTAAAAAGAGGGATAACTAGGAGGAGAAAAGATGAGTATTAAAAAGAAATTAGGTTTGGGAATCGCAACAGCAGCATTAGGATTATCTTTAGTTGGTGGGGGTACGTTTGCGTATTTTAGTGCTACCACGCAAGCTACAGCAGCATTTCAAGCAGGAACATTAAAGCTCTCAGCACATCCAACTGAAATCATTAATATTCAAGATATTAAACCAGGTGATACTATGCGACGTGATTTTAACCTTCAAAATGATGGCAGTCTTGATATTCATACTATTAATTTAGCTACAAAGTACACAACAAGTGGAGCAGTAGATCAATATGGAAAAAATTTAGGAGACTATATCCAAGTTTATACCCTATATCATGGAGCACCAGCAAATAGTACGCCAATTTACCTATCAACACTTTCTGAGTTAAAAAATATGAGCCCTGAAATACTTCATGAAACGTTAGCTGGGCACGTTCCAACAGCGGATCTTAAAAAAGGTGAATCTCATAAATTTATGGTGGAGTTTAGGTTCCTTGATAATGGGCAGGATCAAAGTGCTTTTCAAGGAGATTGGCTAAGTCTAGAATGGACATTCAATGCTAAGCAAGGTGCCGGAGTAGCACGCTAATAGCGATATTAACAATAGGTGGGAACAAATTCCTGCCTTTTGTTAATTCTAACATTGTGAGGTATTGCCATGAATATTAAAGTGATATTAGCAAAGACGATAAGAATTATTTTTATAGCCAGTTTATTCATTTTTATATTTTTAGGAGAGAAAAGTGTAAATGCTGAAAAGAATGAGATTGATATTTCAACAAGCCCAAATAAGGTTTTTTTTGATATTGGTAATGCTAAACCAGGAGATACATTTACGAAAGTATTAAAAGTCCAAAATAAAGGAACAAAGGACTTTAAGTATCTTTTTTCAAATCGTTTTTTAACAGGATCTGAAAAAATTTATAATGAATTAATTTTAACAGTTACTGATAAGTCTGGTGAACTTTATAAAGGAAAATTAAAAGACTTTGACAAATTAGATTCGAGAAAATTAAAAAGTAGTGCTAATGAAGAACTTACTTTTAGTACCTATTTCCCTAGTGAACTGGGCAATGATTTTCAAAGCTTAAGCTGTGAATTTCAGTTTAAATTCTATGTAGAGGGAACATTGGGGGGGACACTACCAGTTAATGGTCCTAAACTTCCCGAAACCGGAACAAATATGTTCAATATTCTAGTAACAGGAGCTGTATTAGTTTTAACTGGTTCCATCTTCCAATTAATTATTAAAAGACGAAGAAAGATAGTAAGACGGGTATAAATGGACCTTGATTTGCGAAATTTGAAAATCAAGGTCTATTTTTACAATGAAAGTACATAACCTATAAAAATACTAAATTACAAATTTGTATACAAAAGAACAGGAGTTGTTCCTATGTACAAAAAAAACTGCCCAAAATGCCATCAACCCTCCTTCAGCAGCAGTATTTCAGACCGATGGCTCTGCCCAACTTGCAGCAATGACCTCACCCATGAAAGACCCCATGATGCAGAGACCCGCAGACGAATTAAACCACAATTGTATTTAATCAAAAACTGTTATGCTCGATTTAACCCGAAATCTGAGCCTCAGGTGAGCCCTTATTTATTCAAATCATTTGATTAAGACAGACCAAAGACTGTGGTCTGTTTTTTGATGTAAAAAATTCACAAAAGTTTTACTAAACCAAGCATATTTAGACACATTTCGTGGCGCGTTGGGTGTATAATATAGTCAAACGGGTGAAAAAGAGGATTGATATTTTGTTATTGAAAAGCCTAGAGTTCAAAACTAATGTTGGACAGAAGGTTAAAGTCATGGAGATTCCTGTATTGGAGGAAGGTAGCACGTATAAATTTATGATCCAAGTCCGTTTACAGACGTTTCTTACGTCGATTTGCCGGGAGAAATTCCCGAAAAAATGTTACTCCTTTAAAGATTATTTGAAGAAGGTCATGAAGTGGCCGGATTATGAGCAACTATTTAAGGTTGGAGAACTAAAGAATAACGCATAATTCCATTCGAGTATCGGTTGTTCCGGTGCTCTTTTTATTTTATCATTTTGAATAGTATAACTATTTTTGGGACGATTAGATTGTATTTCATTCAGCAGCTGAAACCTGTATAATACTAAGCAGTATTCCTAGGGATGTGAATGTATGAGCAAAATAAAAATTGTCACCGATTCAACATTGGATATTTCAAAAGAAGCGGCTGAAAAGCTTGGCATAATTGTTGTGCCTTTAGCGATAACGATAAATGGAGAAACCTATCTAGACCGGGTTGATTTAGAACCGGCTGAATTTATTGAAAATATGAGCAGCTCTAAAGAACTGCCGAAAAGCTCACAGCCTTCAACCGGCGCCTTTCTGGGAGTCTATGACCGCCTTGGGGAAGAGGGCTATGAAGTCCTATCCATCCATATGACCGGCAAAATGAGTGGAACGGTACGCTCAGCAGAAAGTGCTGCACAAATGTCCGATACGAAGGTAACGGTGGTTGATTCCAAGTTTATTTCGAAAGCCCTTTCGTTTCAAGTAAGGGAAGCAGCTGTGCTTGCCGAACAGGGGAAAAGTATGGAGGAAATTGTTGACCATATTGAGACAATTCGCGAGCATACCAAATTATACATTATGGTTGACACATTAGAGAATCTTGTAAAGGGTGGGCGTATTGGCAAAGGTAAGGCCTTTATCGGCTCGCTTTTAAATATCAAACCGATTGCTTCCCTTGAAGATGCAGAATATACACCGGTTACGAAGGTGCGTAGCCATTCACAGGTTGTTAAATTCTTTGCCAAGCAGTTTGCCGAAGATATAAAAGGGAAAACGATCCGCGGTGTCGGAATTGCCCATGCTGAAGCCCATGAACTTGCAGTGAAAATAAAAGATAGCATCTTCGAATTAACTGGATATAAGGAGATAGAAATCGACTATACAGGACCGACAGTCAGTACCCACACCGGCCCCGGTGCACTTGCGCTAATGTATTATTTTGAATAGAAGAGTAAAAACGGATGGTGCCTGACACCATAGAAATCAAGTTAATTAGGAAATGATAGTAAAGCTTTAAATGAAATTACGAGAACGGGCGTCATTGATTAAAGCATTATTACTTTCTTCTTTCTATAAACTTTGTTAAACTATTCACTGAATGGATTTGAAGAAGGTTGTGGGTGATTTATTATGAAACTACGTTTTTCCGTATTGCTGCTAATGATGACTGCCTTATTATTATCAGCCTGTGGGCAAAAGAAAATTGAAAATGAAGTTACTTGGCCGGTTAAGGATTTTTCCGCGACCACTCAGGAAAACAAGCCGTTTAGCTTAAAAGATTTAAAGGGTAAAATAGCGATTTCTACTTTTATTTATACTAGTTGTCCAGATATATGCCCGCCGATGACTTCCAATATGATGAAATTACAAAAAATGGTGAAAGATGAAGGGTTAAAGGATGTGGAGTTTGTTTCCATCAGTGTGGATCCGACAGTAGACACACCTGAAGTTCTAACCCGCTATGCTACGCAATTTGGTGTTGACTTTAATAATTGGACATTTCTAACTGGCTATTCTCAAGAATTTATTGAAGAATATGCACCGAAAAATTTTAAAACAATTGTTAAAAAGGTGTCAGAGGGTAATGTCATGCACCAACCGTATTTTTATCTAATGGATCAGGACATGAACATAAAAAAAACATATAAAGGGAACGTAGAAGTTCCTTTTGATGAAATCATCAGTGATATCAAAGCATTACAATAGACCAATTAATGGGTCTATTTTTTTACCCAAGAATATGATATAGTACATTTTTGTTTTGAATGATAGGTGTCGTGTTATAATAATATTAGTTTAGAAGGCAGGTGAATAAAAAATGAAAAGGTTTTTCACTCTTCTAATTCTCTCGGCATTATTCTTATCATCCTGCAGTCAGTCAGATCAGTTGGCGTTACATCAGGAGAAGAAGGCAGCGACCCAGGTTTTTAAACCGATTCCTGCTGATTTCGTACCGCGGAATTTCACCGTGCTGTCTACTGGCGATTCCTTAACTCAAGGTGTCGGTGATAGTACGAATCAAGGCGGTTATTTGCCATATTTAAAAACATTGCTTGAAAAAGAAAAAGGCATCCAGCAGGTAGATTTCTTTAATTATGGGATTACGGGAAATCGAACGACGCAGTTATTAAAAAGGCTGAAGACACCTGAAATGAAGGCAGACTTACAGAAAGCGGACATGGTCATTATTACGATTGGCGGAAATGATATCATGAAGGTGGTCAAGGAAAACTTTACCAATCTACAACTTCCTGTTTTTACAAAAGAAAAAGAAACCTTCCGCCAACATTTAATACAAATTTTCGAGGCGATTGTTCAGGAAAACCCACACGCATCGATTGTGTTAGTCGGGCTGTACAATCCGTTTTCCAAATGGTTTTCTGATATTAAAGAAATGGATGAGATTGTTTCCGATTGGAATAAAGCGGGTCAATCGGTTGTTGCTAATTATCCTAACGCCTATTTTGTACCGATTGAAGATTTGTTTTTGAATACAGATGAAAATCTTTTGTTTACTGATAATTTCCATCCGAATGACAAAGGTTATGAACTGATTGCCGAGAGATTAAACGAGACCTTGGAAGCACGGGTAATCCCTGATATAGCGAAGAAAGCATTCCTGGTGACGACAGAGGAGAATTAGTTTTTATGAAAAATAAATGGAAAATTGGATTTCTAATCTTGTTAGGAATCAACCTTTTATCCGCTATTATTATCATATCATTGATTATGTTTCCATCTGCAGATAAAGAAATCAGCAAATGGAAGGCTCCAGTGGGCGACCATGTAACATTTCATGTGAAGTCAAATAAATCTGATTTAAATAAGCTTATTAATCATTATCTAAAACAAGAAGCTGCCGATTCTCCCATTGCTTATCGGGTATTATTGGGGGAAGAAGTGGAATTATACGGAACCTTGCCGTTTTTCAGTGAACAATTAAATATGAAATTAACATTTGAACCTGAGGCCTTAAAAAATGGCGACTTGGTCCTAAAGCAAAAAACGATGTCGATTGGCAGTTTAAACCTGCCGATTTCATATGTTTTAACTATTATTAATGAAAATTATAAGCTCCCAAAAGGAGTACACATTAAACCTAATGACAAACTTGTCTATGTAAACATGCAGCAATTAAAGCTGAAGAGTGATATTAATATTAAAGCGAACAAATTTGATCTGAAAAAAGATGACATATCGTTTTCTTTATTAGTACCTGTAAAATAGGTGCCTCGTTCATTGGAGGCACCTTTTTTTGTGGGATTTTTTCGCTGTTGATTGAATGGCACCATCGGTATTAATCCTTAATGCTGATAATTTGAAATTCTGGTTTATCTTTTGTTAACCCTACAAATACGATCGTGCAGCTTTCATTGGCCCTGAAATGAAGCTGAGGGATAGGCAGGATAACGGTTTTGCTGCCCGCTTCCCTTAATTCGAGGTCTACGGTCATCGGTGTTAGGGCTAAATATTCTGTTGCCTGCTTATAGGAAAGGTTTGGAAAAACGATATCCCTGTCCTTAACGGCAATATCAAGCGGCTGGGTGTCCGGTGATAGGTGGATGAAACGGACCTTGGCTTCATTCGCTGGCAACTGCGGAAGATTTTCAAACATCAAAAGGCGCATTTTTTTGACATGGTCAATGGTTGCCAGTGTATAGGATTTACCCGGCTCCATTGTAATTTTTTTATTTAAAACACTATCCACCATGTTTCCTGCGGGGTATATATCAATATGGTATTTACCAGCTCTTAATGGAAGATCCGTACTGACATTTTTGAATGGCAGGTCTCTTATCATCCGTTTCCCATTTATATAAATATCAACATTGGAGGCATCATGGGAGGTATGAAGGACGCGGATCTTTGCTTCTTCTTGGTAGGCTTGAGAATGAGCACGCATCATGTACATCGCTTTATTCATGTTTTTATAGTGTTTTAAATAGAAATGCATGTGTAAGCCTGGGTTGGAATATTTATAGAATTGTGCTAATAAATCATACATGGCTGCCTTTTGAAGATAATCCGAATGGTTTCTTTTTTCAGACATACGAGCAACTCCTATCAAATCGTTTACAACATAAGATATTCATGTTTTATTAGGTGGGTGTCTATTTTTCTTACACGAATTAGAAATATATCCATTTATTATTTACAAAAGGATAATTTACACATATAATGATTACAAATAAGACTGAAAGTGGGTGACGTGCAATGTTAATTGAAAATACGAAGAAAATCGATTATTTGAATATTGTTTGCACAGCCCGTAAATTTTCTATTTAGGATTTTATTACCTTATTTCCTTATGCGAATCGAACCATGGGCTGTGCGTGGCCTATGGTTTTTTATTTTTTAGGCTGTGTTAAAGCACAATGTTGATTGGAGTGGAAGGCGCGAGACTCCTGCGGGAGCAGCGGGACAGGTGAGACCCCGCAGGCGCTTTAGCGCCGAGGAGGCTCACCGCCCGCCCCGCGAACCGCTCGCGCCTGGAACGGAAATCAACATTCACTTTTAACACAGCCATTTTTAAAAAAAATTCGCTGGAGGAATAAGAATGAATTTATTATCAATTGGTTTAACTGACATAGAAACAAAAGAATTTGCTCAAATCAACAGAGATGAGGATTTAATCCTTGGCCGCGTGGCACTTGAGCATAAGCGGATGTACCGTGTATGGACGGAACTTGGTGAATTATTATGTGAAGTAACGGGGAAGTTCAGCTTTCAGGCAATATCCCGGGAAGATTTCCCGGCGGTTGGTGATTGGGTCGCCATTAAGCCTCGTGCTGAGGAAGGAAAGGGTACAATTATTACCGTATTACCGCGAAAAAGTAAGTTTTCAAGAAAATCGGCAGGGGTGACGGCCGAAGAGCAAATTATTGCGGCAAACGTGGATACTGTATTTCTCGTTAACTCCTTAAATGAAGACTTAAATTTAAGAAGAATCGAGCGCTATTTATTACTGACATGGGAAAGCGGTGCCAACCCTGTTATAGTGTTAAGTAAAGCTGATCTTTGTCAAAATATTGAAGAGAAAATCGCTGCAGTGGAAGCCATTGCATTTGGTGGTGTTCCGATCATTCCGATTAGCGCAGAAACGCTTGCCGGACTTGAAAAGCTCGAACCATTTTTACAGCCAGGAAAAACAATTGCATTGCTTGGTTCCTCCGGGGTCGGGAAATCAACCTTAACAAACCGATTATTAGGGGCAGAGAAGCAGTTGGTCCAAGATATTCGAGAGGCAGATGATAAGGGAAGACACACAACTACCCATCGGGAACTCATTCTCTTGCCGATTGGATGCGTCTTGATTGATACACCTGGGATGCGGGAATTGCAGCTTTGGGAAAGTGCAGACGGATTAGCGGAAACCTTTTCAGAAATCGAACTGTTAGCGGAAAATTGCCGATTCCGTGATTGCCAGCATACGGATGAGCCAGGCTGTGCAGTGATGACTGCCATTAATGACGGGCAGCTTGCGGCTGAAAGGCTGGTTAGTTACACAAAGCTGCAAAAGGAGCTGGCGTTTATCGAAAGGAAAGCCGATAAACGTGCCCAAGCTGAAGTAAGAAAACAATGGAAGACTTTAAACAAACAAATGAAACAACGGAAAAGCCGTTAATGAATCGACCCGAGGCAGTATAGAGCTGTCTCGGTTTTTTTGTCGTTCCGAACAGTTGATTTTCTTTTTGCAGAATCTTTCGTTATACTTTTAGATAAGCTGAAAAGGGGTGGGAACGTGGAAAAGAATCATCGATTAGCAACGTTTGCCGGCGGCTGTTTTTGGTGCATGGTGAAGCCGTTTGATGAACAGCCAGGCATTAATAGCGTTATTTCCGGCTATACAGGGGGAACAGTTGAAAACCCGACATACCAACAAGTTTGTTCAGATACAACCGGGCATTATGAAGCAGTCCAAATAAATTATAATCCGGCACTTTTTCCTTATGAAAAGCTGTTGGAATTATTTTGGCAGCAGATTGATCCAACTGATCCAGGCGGACAATTTTACGACCGCGGGCAATCCTATCAAACAGCAATATTTTACCATGATGAAACACAAAAAAGGCTTGCCGAGGAATCAAAACAAGCATTACAAAAAAGCGGGCGGTTTAATAAGCAGATTGTAACGCCGATTCTTCCGGCACAAACTTTTTATCCTGCTGAAGAATATCATCAGGGCTACTATAGGAAAAATAAAGCCCATTATGAGTCATATCACGTCGGTTCAGGTCGTGCAGGCTTTATTGAGAGGCACTGGGGGAAAGAAAATGCAAAATAAAGATTTGAAAAAGGAATTAACACCAATCCAATATGAAGTAACGCAAAATAACGGAACGGAGCCGCCGTTTCGGAATGAGTACTGGAATGAAAGTAGAGAAGGAATTTATGTAGACATTGTTTCCGGAAAACCGTTATTTAGTTCACTAGATAAATTTGATGCCGGCTGTGGCTGGCCAAGCTTCACTAAACCAATACAAGCGGAAGAGGTCGTTGAAAAAACCGATACGAGCCACTTTATGATCCGTACAGAAGTAAGAAGTAAATCGGTAGATTCCCATTTAGGTCATGTATTTAATGATGGACCAGAGCCAAATGGTTTGCGCTATTGCATCAATTCTGCTGCTTTACGGTTTATCGCGAAAGAAAACCTTGAAGAGGAAGGGTATCCGGAGTTTACCAAACTGTTTCAAGAAAAATAATTCTCCAAAACAAATATCATCATATCAACCACAAAATTATCATTGTCTTGATGTAAATAGGCGAATGCACATACAGGTCAAGTATCTACTTCATAATGTAGGAATGAAAAGACACAATTTCGTGAGGAGTGAAGGCTAATGTATGGTTATGGTGGATATGGTGGTTTTGATGGCTGCTGTGGCGGCGGTTATCCAGTAGGAGGATACGGCTATGGTGGCGGCGTAGGATTTGGGTTTGGAGGATTTGCGTTAATTGTTGTCCTGTTTATCCTCTTGATTATCATTGGTGCAAGCTGGGTATATTAATGAATAAAGCCAAGGCTGCCTTTAGAATTCATTCTAAAGGCAGCCTTTTTCTGTTTTTTAGCCGATGAATATTTTTTCTTTTGGATCATGGAATTTTTTGGCCGAAGTGCAAAAGGGATTTTTACTAATAGTGTAGAAACTATTAAAGCAGATAAGTAAAAGATGAAATAAATAAAATGAAAGAAACAAAAAAATGAATCATACAATTTCTATAAGACCTGACATATTTTGATAAGAAAAGTGGTGCTCATTTGTGGAAAAGTCCTATTTAATTAAACCAATGCTTGATGAAGATTACCCTGTTATTGATTATGGTAAAGGGGTCTATTTATTTGATATGGAAGGCAAGAAATATTTAGATGCTGCTTCAGGTGCTGTTACTGCTAATATTGGTCATGGCGCTGCCGAAATTATGGAAGCCATGCAGGAACAGGCAAAAAAGGTCTCGTTTGTATATCGTTCGCAATTTACAAGTGGAGCAGCTGAAAAGCTGGCCCAAAAAATCGCGGCATTGTTACCGGGAGACCTCAATTGGAGTTTTTTTGTGAACAGCGGATCGGAAGCAACGGAGACCGCGATGAAAATGGCGATTCAATATTGGCAGGAAAAGGGGATTCATACGAAAACGAAAGTCTTATCAAGATGGGTTAGTTATCATGGGATTACATTGGGAGCGCTTTCAATGTCAGGACATACTGGCAGAAGAGCGCGGTTTGTGCCGCTGCTGGAGGATTTTCCGGTGATCAATCCGCCTTATTGCTACCGATGCCCCTATAATCTTACTGCACCAGCGTGTAATTATTTATGTGCCAGAGAGTTGAATCAAGCGATTGAGCGAATCGGGGCGGAGAAAATCGCTGCCTTCATCGCTGAACCGGTTATCGGTGCATCAGGCGGGGCCATTGCACCGCCGAAAGATTATTTGAAAACAATCAAAGAGATTTGTGACGCGTATGACATCCTATTTATTGCTGATGAAGTGATGACAGGCTCTGGCAGGACGGGAACGATGCTTGCTTCAGAACATTGGGACATCATTCCTGATATTGTTGCCTTAGGGAAAGGGCTGGGGGCAGGCTATGCACCAATTGCGGCAGCTGTTGCCAGTGAAAAGGTGATGGAGCCCATTTTGGCGGGATCAAAGTCAGTAATGAGCGGTCATACATTAAGTGCCAACCCCCAATCATGTGCCGTGTCACTCGCTGTTCTTGAATACTTAGAAAAAAACGAGATTATGAGAGAAGTAGAAAATAAGGGAGAGTACTTAAGAAACGAGCTTGAAAAGTTAAAAGCCCGATACTCATTTGTCGGCGATGTCCGCGGCAAAGGGTTGTTACTAGGGATTGAATTCGTCGAGGACCGTTTTACGAAAACACCATTCCCAAGGCATGCCTTGGTTACACAACATATGGTGTCGCTTGCAAAAGAAAAAGGCCTCATCGTTTATCCTGCTGGGTCCGGAATTGATGGTGTTAATGGTGACTCAATTATTATTTCTCCTCCATTAACAATCACCACGAAGGAAATGGAAGAACTTGTATTATTATTAGCGGCAACATTTGAAGCCTTTTCAAACCAAATAAACGCAGGAATGGCTGGTGACCAGTAGATGGATAATCCGTTTGGGAAAATCACGACCTTGGAGCGTGTCTTAGAATTATTTCATGATCGGATGACATTAATGTTTGGCGGATTTGGCGGTGTAGGATCGCCGCCGGCACTCATCGATGGCATTCTTGAAAAAGGTGTTTGTGAACTGACATTAATTGGAAATGACACGGGTTTTCCGGATATCGGCATTGGTAAATTAGTCAGCCGGGAAAGAGCTGTTAAAGTGATTGCCTCACATATTGGTTCAAACCCTATTGCGGGGCAGTTGATGCATGACGGAAAGCTTGAAGTAGAGTTTTCGCCGCAAGGTATCTTAGCAGAAAGAATCAGGGCCGGGGGTGTGGGCTTAGCCGCTGTTCTTTCTGATATCGGGATGGACAACGAGCTGGTTTCAAAAGAAAAACCCCGCGTCCAGCTTGGCGGGAAGGACTATCTGATTGAAACCGCCTTAACAGCAGAGGTTTCGATTGTTTATGCGAAAAAGGCCGATGAGTATGGAAATTTAATCTACGATAAAAGTGCCCGTAATACCAACCCGCTCGTTGCGATGGCTGGAGAAATAACGATAGCAGAAGTAGAAGAAATTGTTCCCCTTGGAAGTCTTAACCCGGAAGAAATCATTACCCCGGGTGTGTTTGTTGATTATCTGATTCCATCGAAGGGGGTGAACTGGAAATGGGCATGGGAGTAGACATCCGCAACCAAATGGCCAAAAGAGCTGCTGAGGAAATTCAAAGTGGAATGGTTGTCAACCTTGGGATTGGCATCCCTTCACTTGTTCCCAATCATTTATCAACAGAGACAATGGTGATGTTTCACGCTGAAAACGGCATTACTGGAATGGGGCCAAGTCCAGCTAAAGGAGAAGAAGATGAAAACTTATGCAATGCAGGGGGATTTCCTGTCACGTTGAATAGCGGCGGTTCCTATTGTGACAGTGCGATTGCTTTCGGGATGATCCGCAAAGGGAGAGTCGATATTACCATTCTCGGTTCACTTCAGGTCAGTCAGAATGGCGACCTTGCCAACTGGATTGTTCCCGGGAAAAAGGTTCCGGGTATGGGCGGGGCGATGGAACTCGCTCAAAAAGCAAAAAAAGTGATTGTAGTCATGAATCATTGTGACAAACACGGCAACCCGAAAATTTTTGCCTCCTGCTCGTTGCCATTAACCTCATCAGCATGTGTCGATCTTATTATTACAGATTTAGCTGTTTTTAAGGTAACTGCAGAAGGACTGCTTTTAACAGAATTGTTTGCTCCCTACAACATGGAGGATGTTATTAATAAAACAGGGTGTGAATTTAAAATAAGTGAAAATGTTCGCAACATCCCGTACTAAGGATAAAACTGGCAAGGGGGAGTGAAGCATATGAAGAAACATGAAAACCGCATTAATCAGTGGTTAAAGGAGAATCGAGCTAGAGGAGCAAGGCAATTACAAGTACTTGTTAGGGAAAATAGCACAAGAGGGAATGAAAGCAGCACGCAGGCCATTATTATTGAAAAATGCCGTCAGCTTGGCTTAACACTGGATATTTGGGAGCTTGGCGGCGATGAATTAAAAGGCCACCCTGCCTATTTCTGTGACCGCCAAAGCTTCGATGGCAACCCTAACTTAGTTGCTGTATTAAAAGGAACAGGCGGCGGCAAATCGATTATTCTAAACGGACATATCGATGTCGTTCCGGTCGGAGACGAGTCTAGCTGGAGGCATGATCCATTTAGCGGGACGATTGAATGCGGTAAGCTATATGGCAGGGGCGCAACAGATATGAAGGGCGGGAACGTATCCCTGCTAATGGCCCTCGAAGCATTAATTGCTAATGGAATTAGGCTAAAAGGGGATGTCATTTTTCAAAGTGTGATTGAGGAAGAAAGCGGCGGAGCCGGTACACTTGCTGCCGTACTGCGCGGGTATCATGCTGACGGGGCGATAATTCCAGAACCGACCAATATGAAAATCTTCCCAAAGCAGCAGGGCTCAATGTGGTTTCGAATTACAGTTAGAGGCAGGGCTGCACATGGCGGAACGAGGTACGAAGGCGTAAGTGCAATTGAGAAATCAGTGGGTGTCATTCAAGGATTACAGCAGTTAGAGAAAACTAGAAATGCCAAGATCACAGACCCTCTCTTTAATAAAATCCCCATTCCCATCCCAATAAATATTGGAAAAATAACAAGCGGCGAATGGCCATCTTCGGTGCCTGACACCGCTATCATCGAGGGAAGAATGGGTGTATCACCGGAAGAAACGATTGAAGCGGCGCAACAGGAAATGGAAACCGCCCTACAGGAATGGAATCAACAGGATGAATGGTTCCGCGAAAATCCGCTGCAAATTGAGTGGTTTGGCGGGAGATGGCTGCCAGGTAATCTCGAAAGTGATCATCCATTGATGAACGCACTTACAGGTAGTTTCAGCGAAGTCCTAGGTTTCAGTCCTGTCATTGAAGCAAGTCCTTGGGGAACAGATGGAGGGATTTTATCCACTGTTGGCAATACTCCGGTGGTCGTCTTCGGTCCAGGTATAACGGAAACCGCTCACGATGCCAATGAGCATATTGACCTTGAAGATATGTTCGCTGCAAGTGAGATTATTGCCCTAACATTACTGCGTTGGTGTGGAGTCAATGAAGTTTCAGATGATGATAAGTAATCAGGGAGTTCGTAAATTATTTAAGATAAGGCTGTGTTAAAGAACATTTTTGATTTTGAGCACAATGTTGATTGGAGTGGAAGGCGCGAGACTCCTGCGGGAGCAGCGGGACAGGTGAGACCCCGCAGGCGCTTTAGCGCCGAG
>NZ_JBHVSI010000032.1:0-43493 GCF_042885335.1 Neobacillus sp. NPDC058068
CGCAGGCGCTTTAGCGCCGAGGAGGCTCACCGCCCGCCCCGCGGAAAGCGAAGCGCCTGGAACGGAAATCAACATTCACTTTTAACACAGCCTTTATATAAAAAATCCCCGGTCAGAAATTACAGCCGGGGATTCCAAACCTATTATTCAAACGTAATCTTATCAACCGTCTCACGGTCTAGGCGCTTAATGACTTCGACAATTAACTTAACAGCGTTTTCGAAATCGTCGCGGTGGAGCATGGCAGCATGTGAATGGATGTAGCGAGTCGCAATTGTAATCGCAAGCGCTGGAACTCCATTATGCGTCAAATGGATGGAACCAGCATCCGTACCGCCTCCGGGAATAGACTCGAATTGATACGGGATGTTCAATTCATCGGCTGTATCGGTAACTAAATCACGCAAGCCTTTATGGGCTACCATAGACGCATCATAGACCACTACTTGCGGTCCTTTGCCCATTTTACTCATTGCTTCTTTTTCAGAAATTCCTGGTGTATCGCCGGCAATACCGACATCGACCGCAAAGCCGATATCCGGCTGGATTTTATAGGTTGCCGTTTTAGCACCACGGAGGCCAACCTCTTCTTGAACCGCCCCAACACCATAAACAACGTTAGGATGCTCAACACCCTTTAATTGCTTCAATACATCAATTGCGATGGCACAGCCAATCCGGTTATCCCAGGCTTTGGCTAACAGCATTTTTTCATTGTTCATGACCGTAAATTCAAAATATGGTACAACCATATCGCCAGGACGGACGCCCCACTCCGCAGCTTCTTCACGGCTTGATGCCCCGATATCAATAAACATATCTTTAATTTCGACTGGCTTCTTGCGGGCTTCCGCCGACAGTATATGCGGAGGCTTAGAACCGATAATACCGGTTACATCGCCCTTTTTCGTCACGATCGTCACGCGCTGTGCGAGCATAACCTGGCCCCACCAGCCGCCAACCGGTTGAAAACGAAGGAAGCCTTTGTCATCAATTTGGGTGATCATGAAGCCGACTTCGTCTAAGTGGCCGGCTACCATGATTTTCGGGCCGCCCTCTTTTCCTACCTTTTTGGCAATTAAACTGCCAAGTCCATCAGTAGTAATTTCATCTGCAAATGGCTCTATGTATTTCTTCATTACTTCGCGGACTTCACGCTCATTGCCGGGAATTCCTTTGGCATCAGTTAAGTCTTTTAACATCGTTAATGTTTCATCTAAATTTGCCATCCAATAGCCCCCTGATTTATGTATTTGTACGACATTCATTATACAGAAAAAAACTGCAAATTTACAAATTTTCTGCTAATAGTTATTCTGCTGTCTTTGATAATTTACTTCGTTTTTCCGGAAATATGCCTGTTCTATTTCTCCCTCCGTAAATCCCAGCTGTTCCGCTAATACTAAATAGGCGGCAAACAAGTCTATGTAACTCGATAAATTTTTCGCTTGCTGAAAAATATTTACCAGTTCATAAACACGAAGGAACTGATCGGTAGCATCTAAGGACAACCCATGCATCTTCAATTCCATCTGTTCTGCATCGAATCCACATTCAATCCCTAGTGACAAAATAAAATGGATTCCATCCACAAACTCTTCGAGAATCACATCTTTAGCAGAAGATGGCTTCACACTCCAAAATTTAAAACAGCGGGTTTCATTAGCTAATTCACCTATTTCTACAAGCAATGCAACCACCTTTCTGTTAAATAAATCTTCGTTCAGCAGACCATGCTTTTCTTCAATATGGCGATCCAACGCCTTTTGCATTTCGAATAGTTTTTCAAATTGCATATCAATCATTACTCCTTAAAGAAAAATTATTGAAACTTTTTTCATCATGGTTCGTATTAAAAGAAAAATAGGTGTAGGAGGCTTGGCCATGATTTGGTTACTGCGCTTCGTATTGTTGTTTTTCATTTTTTTCTTATTTTATGCTGTCGTAAAAATTCTTTTTACATCGAGCAGAAAACTTGAATCTGCCCGTAAACATAACCGATTTTTATTAATCGATAATGACGATGTTAGAAAAAACTTTATGCTCACCTATAAAGGTGCGGTGTTTGCCGGTGAAAAATACATGGGAACTGCAGATAACACCTTTGACGTTGTCTCGATCTCGATTTGGCCTGAGAGTACGATCTCTCTTAAAGGGCTTGTAAAGGATGACTTTTTTTATATTGATAAAAAAATACTTGAGAACTATCCAAATGCCGAAATCAATTGGAAAAGCCCTGTGAAGGAATTTTTACAGCAATAGCCGCCTGCATCGCGGCTTTTTATATTAGCCATTTAACGAAAAGAATAAGTTCAATAACTGCAAGAACGGGGAAGCCAATTTTAAACGATAAATGCTTTGTTTTATGACGATAAAGCTGCATTCCGGCCGTTGCTCCAACAGCTCCTCCAAATAGCGCCACAAGCCACAAGGTCCGCTCGCGAATTCTGTACTCGTGCTTTTTCGCCCGCTTTTTATCCTCTCCCATAATCCAAAGTCCAACAATATTCATGATAAAAATGACAGCCAACATTACTTTCATATCCTACCGCCCCTTTATGAGAAAAAGCCATCCTCATCATAAGAGAATGGCTTTACTATATAATTACTTGTTGTTTTGTTGCTTTGCAGCGTTCGCTAATTCAGCAAATGCGTTTGCATCGCTTACTGCTAATTCAGCAAGCATCTTGCGGTTTACTTCGATACCAGCAAGCTTTAAGCCGTGCATTAAACGGCTGTAAGAAAGACCGTTCATACGAGCTGCTGCGTTGATACGAGTAATCCAAAGTTTGCGGAAGTCGCGTTTTTTCTGGCGACGGTCGCGGAAAGCATACATTAATGATTTCATAACCTGCTGGTTAGCAACTTTATATAATGTATGTTTTGAACCATAATAACCTTTTGCTAATTTTAAAACTTTTTTACGACGCTTGCGCGTAACTGTACCGCCTTTTACACGTGGCATGTAATTTCCCTCCAATATTGAAATCGATCACTTCTTGATTACTTAACGTAAGTTAACATTTGACGAACGCGTTTGAAATCTCCTTTAGAAATAAGAGATGCTTTACGAAGTTTACGTTTTGCTTTTGTAGATTTGTTTGCGAATAAGTGGCTTGTATAAGCATGGTCACGTTTTAACTGACCAGAACCAGTTCTCTTGACACGCTTTGCAGCGCCGCGGTGAGTTTTCATTTTTGGCATTGGGATATCCTCCTTATTACTTTTCGATTTTAGGTGCTAGGACAAGGAACATGCTTCGTCCATCCATTTTCGGATGTGACTCGATGGTCGCAACTTCCTTGCAAGCTGTGGAGAAACGGTCTAACACACGTTGACCAATTTCTTTATGGGTAATCGCCCGGCCTTTGAAGCGGATTGAAGCTTTTACCTTGTCGCCTTTTTCCAAGAACTTAATTGCATTGCGAAGCTTTGTATTAAAGTCATGCTCATCAATTGTCGGGCTCAGACGAACTTCTTTTGTAGTGATGATCTTTTGATTCTTACGAGCTTCTTTTTCTTTCTTTTGCTGCTCGAATTTAAATTTGCCATAGTCCATAATCCGGGCTACCGGAGGCTTTGCGTTTGGCGCTACAAGTACCAAATCAAGATTCACTCGTCCGGCAATCTCCAACGCTTCGAATTTGGTTTTAATCCCTAATTGTTCGCCGTTTTGATCAATCAGACGAACTTCACGAGCGCGAATACCCTCATTTAACAACATGTCTTTGCTAATAATTAGCCACCTCCAAGGTTTTATCACGAATACTTTCGTCTAGGTCAAGAAACATCTGAGTAAACATCATGACCGAATCGACAGGTATGAAAAACTTTTTATCAGTGTTTTTGCTTAAGTACACAAATAAAAAAGTGCGGATGAATACACCCACACTTTACAGAACATAAGTAAGAAACAAAAAGTTCAAGTAAAACCTGCCAACTGCTCATATGCGTTAATCAGGTGAGAAGCGGGTGCTTCTTCTTTTCCCAAAACAGTATTCAATTTTCACCTTAGTAACTATAACATAAGCAAAGATGTAATGTCAAATAAACTATTAACAAATGACAACGAAATTTAGTTTAACAAGAATCTAAAGAATTTTCAACTGTTTTTTTAAAACAAAAAAAGAGGAGGCCCTCTTTCTTTGGCCGAAAGGAAAGTAAAACTTTCCTTTCAGGCATAAGTGCAACTACGTCTCTGTCTTCGCCAATCGAGGAGTTTTCTATATTTTACTATCCTTTTTTCACTTCAGCCATTATTGCGGCTAAAAATTCAGCAAATGGCTTTGTCTCAGAGTTTTGCTCACCATATTTGCGGATATTTACGGCCTGGTTTTCTACTTCTTTGTCGCCGACGACAAGCATGTATGGTATTTTTTGCATTTGTGCTTCACGGATTTTATAGCCTACTTTTTCATCACGGCCATCCAGCTCAACACGGAAACCTTCGTTTTGCAGCTGTTCTTGAACTTGTTTTGCATAATCATAATGCGCACCCGGCGATACTGGAATAACTTGAACCTGCACCGGAGCGAGCCATGTTGGGAATGCTCCCTTGTATTCTTCGATTAAGAAGGCTACAAATCGTTCCATTGTTGATACGACACCGCGGTGGATAACAACAGGACGATGCTGTTTGCCATCTTCTCCAACATAAGTTAAGTCAAAACGCTCAGGCAACAAGAAGTCTAATTGAACAGTAGAAAGTGTTTCTTCCTTACCTAAAGCAGTCTTTACTTGAACGTCTAGTTTAGGACCATAGAAAGCCGCTTCGCCTTCCGCTTCAAAATAGTCAAGACCCAAGTCATCCATTGCTTCCTTAAGCATGCCCTGCGCTTTTTCCCACATTGCATCATCGTCAAAATACTTTTCAGTGTCTTGAGGATCACGGTAGGATAGACGGAAGGAATAATCATTTAAATTAAAGTCTTTATATACAGCTAAAACAAGGTTAACTACCCGCTTAAATTCATCTTTAATTTGGTCAGGACGGACGAAGATATGGGCATCATTTAACGTCATTCCCCGTACACGCTGCAGTCCTGATAAGGCGCCGGACATTTCATAGCGATGCATGGTTCCAAGTTCAGCGATTCGAATCGGCAGTTCACGGTAGCTGTGAATTGCATTTTTGTAGACCATCATATGGTGCGGACAGTTCATTGGACGAAGGACTAATTGCTCGTTATCCATGTCCATAACCGGGAACATATCTTCTTGATAATGGGCCCAGTGACCTGAAGTTTTATAAAGATCAACACTGCCCATCACAGGAGTATAAACATGGTCATACCCTAGTCGGACTTCCTTATCAACAATATAGCGCTCGACGATGCGGCGGATTGTTGCCCCTTTAGGAAGCCATAACGGTAATCCTTGACCAACTAATTGGGAATTAGTGAACAGGCTCAATTCTTTCCCAATTTTACGGTGATCACGCTCTTTTGCTTCTTCAAGCAGACGAAGGTGTTCCGCTAAATCTTCTTTTTTGAAAAAGGCAGTACCGTATACGCGCTGCAGCATTTTATTATCGCTGTCACCACGCCAGTAGGCACCAGCAATGCTCAATAATTTAAATTCTTTAATTTTCCCCGTTGATGGGACATGTACACCTCGGCAAAGGTCCACAAATTCACCTTGTTGATAAAGTGTGACCGTCTCCCCCTCGGGTATCGCTTCAATGAGTTCAAGCTTATAAGGATCATCCATTTCTTTAAAAAGCTGAACAGCCTCATCCCTGCTTACTTCTTTGCGAATAATCTCAAGGTTTTCGTTGACGATTTTCGCCATTTCTTTTTCGATTTTCGGCAGATCTTCAGGTGTTAATGATTCCTCAAGATCCATGTCATAATAGAAGCCGCCTTCAATGACCGGCCCGACGCCAAGATTGACGTTAGGATAAAGCCTATTAACTGCTTGGGCCATTAAATGCGCCGTGCTGTGACGCAACACTTCTAAAGCATCACTGGAATCAGGAACAACGATTTCTATCGAACCATCCTCAAAGATTGGACGGCGAAGGTCGACCAATTGACCGTTCCATTTGCCGGCAATCGCCTTTTTCTTAAGGCCGGGGCTTATGGAAGCGGCGATATCTTCTGTTGTGGTTCCATGCGGGAACTCCTTTACTGCCCCATCTGGAAACGAAAACTTAACAACGTCTGACATAACAACTCCTCCTTAAATTTGAGCGCCATTTAAGGTCGCTTTTCTAATAAAAATAAAAAAACCCGTCCCAGGAATAGGGACGAGTTTTGAATAACACGTGGTTCCACCCAATTTTTCATTTTCAATAAAATACGTAATTGAAAAAGACTTTGGTCAGGTAACGGCTGTAGCCGTCAACAATTACTTGCCTCACAAAAAGCTGAAGTGTTCACTGCTGAAGTTCAAAGGTGGTAAGTATATTTTTCGTGTTAGGAGACTTTCAGCCGCGGACTCCCTCTCTATTAAACCGTAAAAAAATACTGTTATCCTTATCATTACTGTTGCTGTAATATTTATTATGTATGTTATTATAATGACTTCGAATTTAAAAAGCAAGGTACATAAAACTAAATATTGTCATAATTTTATTCTTTATGCCTGATTTTCTGAAGAATTTTTTTCAGATGCCCATTTCCTTTGCTCACGGAGGGCTGCAAACGTTTTGATGGTCACTCTTTCTTCAAAGATATTTTTGATTGTTCTAACCAGCGGTTCGTCAGGGTCTTTCGTGTAAATAAAAATAGATGTCGGTGCCAGCGATAACAGCGGTGCAATTGATACAGAATCAACATATACAGGATGATTAACTAATAATTTTCGATCAATCATTCTTGTTAATTCCCCTCTTTTTATCTCGACAAAAAGTTCATTATAAAAAGTAATTTCCTCATCAAATAATAAATGAAGAATTGCCATTTTCGGCTCCCGGCTTGCCAAAAACTCCCGCAGCATTTGCACAAACATTTGATATTCCTGTTCCATTTTATATTCATCAATCGCAATCTCTACATAGCTTTCTAAATTCTGCAGATAGGGACGCAGGCGGAATTTCAGGAAAGATTCAAACGAAAATGAGATATCATCGTGAAAAATATGATCGATTGCTGCCATAATATAATCCGGCTCGAAACTTGTTTCCTTTATAAAAACAGCGAGGTCCTGTCTTTGACCATCAAATACAGAGTAAATAATCTCGATTATTTGCTGCTGCTCTTCTAAATCCTCATAGTAAAATTGTTCTTTTAATATCTCTCTAAACCAGTCATCGCGTTTGACATTGGTAATAAAATCATAAAATGCAGTTTTAATCCAATCAAACATATCAATGGAAATGCCGCCATCTAAAATTTTTACTATATGTCGATCTTCTAAAAGAAGAATATTTTGATTATCCGGATTTAGCGGTAAATACTTCAGCAAGTGGTTATAGAACCTTCGTGCCTCCTGCTTGCTTCGGAAGATGATTTCTGCCAACCAAAACCCCCCTTTTCAGCCAATCTCTGTTTTAATATATATGGGGGACTTGGCCAAAATAGAAGTTGGCAGACAGCAGCATTTCAATATTTACTGTAAATAAATTAAAGAAAAAAAAGAAACACTGATATTCTTCAGTGTTCCTGGCTATTATTTTTAACTTATCTGCGATTCGGCCCATCGACCTGCACCGGCTCGCTCAAGGTTCGAATTCGCTCCATAATTCGTCTTGCTTTCATTTTCTCTTCTTCCCCCCGCTGGCTGTAGGTCAAATGATGCTCCAGCCCTTGGAAGTCAAAATTAGAGGTGAAGAATGTTGGCAGGCTCTCAAGCATCCGGAACTGGAGGATTGGTCCCAGTACCTCGTCCCTTGTCCAGCTTGACATGGCTTCAGCACCAATATCATCTAACATGAGGATTGATTCCTTTTTCAGTGCTTCAATTTTTTCGTTTAAAGTGGAATCAGCAATTGAACTCTTCATTTCCCTCAGCAGTTCCGGGACATACACAATCATCGAGGCTATTTGTTTTTTCGCTAGTTCATTAGCAATCGCCCCTAGCAAATAGGATTTCCCCACTCCGAATTTTCCGTAGAGGTATAGGCCTTTTGCTTTTTTACCGGCTTCATAATTCATTAAGAAGGTTGCGGCCTTATCACCGGCATCGAGCCTTCCTGAATCCCCTTCAAAGTCCTCGAAGGTCGCTTCCAAAATATCTCTTGGTACATAAAGGCTTTTAATTAGCTTTTCATTTTTCTTCTTTTCATCGGCCATGACTTTTCTTGGGCAACGTTTATAAATAACATCAATTGAGTTTCGGGCAAACACTAATTCAGGGTGATAGCCCTTCATAAAGTTAATACATTTTTCAAGACTTTCGCAGTGATCGCATTCCTTGCTCTGATTTGTGTATTCAAATAGTTTGCTCATGCTTTTTTCAATCATCTCTTGCGTCATCTCGGCTTGATGCTTAGCTAAAAATGCTTTAATATCCGGATGTTGAAGGACTTGTTGACGCTGCTGCTGATAACGTTTTTGAAAATTTTCATTCGAGGCCAGCCGCTGTAATGTTTTGTTTATTTTCTCCACAATCTGTCACCTCTACTTCCTGAAGGCCTTTAATTTTTCTTCTATGGCACGCTTTTTCGCTTCATCTTCTGTTTTATTTCCTTGTGAAGCATCTTTTGCTGCTGCTTCAGAGCTTTCATCAAACCACTCAGGGATTAGCTCTTTCCTTATAGGCTTTTTGTTAGTACTCTTTCCAGCCTTTTTTCTTTCATTTTGTGCATTTTTATTATCTTTTGCGAGATCCATCGCTTTTTTCACCGTTTTTACCTGCAGCCGCGCCCAAGTACTGGCAACGGCATCGACATAGTTCTTTGAAAATTTCATTTTCGTTTCTATCAGGACAACATCAATTAAAACATTTACCACGCCAGGAGGAAGCTTATATTTAATCATTACTTCTTCCAAAAGCTTCAAATTTGCCTCTGAAGGCTCTACTCCACCTGAGCGATCTTTAAAAACGGTTAGCGGGGAGGTAGTTTCGTAATAACGGATTAATATTTCTTCCTGGGTCTTCGGTTCAGATAATTGAACTTGGAAGGCAGCCGGCTGGGTTCGGTTAATCAGACTCGGCAGCTGGTCATAATTGACAAATTGATACCAATCTCGAGCCCCTTTTCTTAATTCCTCAATATCAATCTCATCATTCGGATTAACAGCGCCTAAAATGAAGTTCTTCATTTCAATCGGATTAATTTTATAAAGAAATGCAAGATTGCTAATCACAGTCTTGACCTTAGTGGTTAGTGCCTTTTTCGGGACAAGCGATTCATTCAGACCTGCTTCTAATAATTCAAAATCGAACGTGCTATGATCAATTTGAATCGGGGTTGCTTCGTTTCGCCCGATAAACTGCTGATTTTCACCCGCTTCAATATCTTTTGAAATATCCTGGAGATACTGAAGACTAGCAGGTGTGGCCGATTCAAACACATCCTGAAAGGCTTTTGTCACATCCTGATATTCTTTTTCCTCTTGTATGAGCTGGTCGGTAAAGAATCGTTTTAACCGAGCAAAATGATTTTTTCCTATCTTTCGATAGAGATATATATTTAGCATCCCATCTAAAAAGAATTGCTCTGGGTTCAATGGAGGGTTTAGCTCGTAAATAAACGACCGCCCATTCTCATCCGTTTTAACAAATGTTTTTATTAACCCAATACCCTCAAGCTTGAGTCTCGCTTCGTAAATATCCTTTAAATTCATTCCTAATAGATTCATCAAAAGATGGTGGGTGGAGGATTCCGACCAAAGCCGATTTTCCTCCAGTTCTGCCCAGAGAGTCATATACAAACTAAAGCAAGTTGAGCCGATCAAAGGCTGATATAGAAACGTCAGCACTTTTCGGTCATACTCGTGCAAGAGCCCATTAGCCGCTACAAGATAACGGTCGATAGGAAGAATTTCCTGCCAATGCTGCGCCATATCCACCCAACCTTTCCCCAATAATTTTAATAACTGTCTAGCTTTACCGCTAAGGCACTTCCGCTTTTCTAATAAAAAAGAGCCAAAGCCCCCTTTAGCTCCTTAGGATTGTTCTCTTTTGATTAATTCTTTTAATTCATCAATAAACACATTGATATCTTTAAATTGACGGTAGACAGAAGCAAATCTTACGTAGGCGACTTCATCTACATGTGCCAGCCTGTCCATCACCATTTCGCCAACTGCTTCACTTTTAATTTCGGAAATCCCCTGGCTGCGAAGCTCCTTTTCGACACCATGGGTGATATCTTCTAATTCCTTTAGGGCAACAGGCCGTTTCTCACAGGCCTTAATTAACCCCCTTAGTATTTTATCACGGCTGAATTCTTCTCTTGTCCCTTCCTTTTTTACGACGATTAAAGGAATCTCTTCAATTTTTTCAAAGGTAGTAAAGCGATAGCCGCATTCTTCGCATTCCCTCCTTCTCCTTGTTGCACGTCCTTCGTCAACAGGCCGGGAATCAAGCACGCGTGTACCATAATTTTGACATGAGGGGCATTTCATTAATAATCAGCTCCAAATCTACACAATCAAACCCGAACAAAATCCTTACCTTTATTTTATGAAAAAGAGGATTCTTATACAAGTAAAAGTGTTATCCGTTTTATCTTGTTCCTAAGGATGTATGCACTCGATTAATCCGCTCGTAATAGGAGATAATCCGCTTTTTTAAGTCGGGATAAGCACCGAGAAGTGAAAATTTTTCAGATGATATATTAAAATCAACTGCAGTTTCCAGCGGTTTTACAGATACTATTGTCACGATCAAGAAGCAGGAAAACGGTTTACTGACTTCGACTGCAATTTCTCCATGCTCTTTCGAAACGGTCGTCACCCGGCAATCGGCATCCTCATGAAATAACTTTTCAACTGATGCAAACAACTGATTGAAGGTTGCCTTATAATAATGCGTTTTCAAAGATTCGTCAGTTTGTCGGTCAGACGTTTCAATTTGCTTCTTAAATCGAGTAAATAAATTAACCATACTATCCCTCCATTATTCGTTCCTTTTCTCTTAGTTTACAACATTATCGGCGAAATATAAAAAGAGGTGTACTATTACATACACCTCTTAGCTACAATTTTTATTAGAATTACAGAGCCTTTGCCTGATTTACATTTACAGGACCCATGCCGCGTGGAATTTCAATATTTTCACGTGTTTCGGCATTTAAAGCTTCAGCAATATAATCAGCCGCTACATTCGGATTTAGATCGCCGCATGTATAGACATCAATGCTTGCATATCCATGTTCCGGAAAGCTATGAATGGTAAGGTGTGATTCAGAAATAATAACCACTCCACTTACACCCTGCGGAGCAAATTTATGAAAAGCTACCTCCCGAATTTCTGCACCTGATTTAAGAGCCGCATCAACAAAAGTTCTTTCAATAAAATCAATATCATTCAATTTTTCAAAGTCGCATCCCCAGAGTTCAGCGATGACATGACGTCCCATTGTTTCCATATTTAATTCCCCCTAACCTTTTTGAGATCCCTCTTGAAATCCGTTATTGACGGTATCTTTGAGCGGCCACGGGGGAAAGTTAGTCCAAAGAGGTCCTAACCCTTTAAGCAGCTAATCGGCACCTAATTTCAAGAAGTTCACGATGACTAGTATACTTTGTTTATATTTATTTTGCAACCTATCAAAAAAAAATTTATACACGAAAAGCGCATGAATAAAAAAACAGTAATTTCAAAACTATTCTATGCATAATTGTCCTAAATGGAACAAAAAAATGCTGTCGATAGACAGCATTTTTTTATTTCTTTTGCTTGTTAAAAGTGCATGTTGATTTCCGTTCCAGGCGCTTCGCTTTCCGCGGGGCGGGCGGTGAGCGCCTGCGGGGTCTCACCTGTCCCGCTGCTCCCGCAGGAGTCTCGCGCCTTCCACTCCAATCAACATTGTGCTCAAAATCAACAATGTTCTTTAACACAACCAATTCTTTTGCCTAATTGAACTATCCGACCTTCACCTGCGTCGTTTTTGCCAGTTTTTCTGCTACATATAGAGTTAGATCAACTACACGCGAGGAATACCCCCACTCATTGTCATACCACGCTAACACTTTTACCTTCCTTGTTCCCATCACCATTGTCGAAAGTCCGTCAATGATAGCAGAATGTTCATTGGTATTAAAATCAACAGATACTAATGGTTCCATTGTGAAGTCTAATATTCCTTTTAATGAACCGCTGGCCGCTTCAATGAAAGCCTTATTGATATCATCAACCGTCACATTTTCATTTAAGTCCACAACTAGATCCACCAGCGATACGTTTGGTGTAGGAACGCGCAGTGACATCCCGTGCAATTTCCCCTTCAGCTGTGGTAGAACAAGTGACAATGCTTTGGCAGCCCCCGTTGTCGTTGGAATAATCGATTGTCCACATGCACGTGCCCTCCGTAAATCTTTATGCGGATTATCGATATTTTTTTGGTCATTTGTGTAGGCATGAATGGTGGTCATTAAGCCGCTTTCAATTCCAAATTTTTCATCTAACACCTTTGCTACCGGTGCAAGGCAGTTTGTCGTACAGGAGGCATTTGAAATAATATCATGCACCGAAATATCAAGCATTTCATCATTAACACCCATCACAATAGTAACATCCTCATTTTTCCCCGGAGCTGTCAAAATTACTTTCTTGGCTCCTGCTTCCAAGTGAAGAGCGGCCTTTTCTCTGGCATTAAACTTTCCAGTAGCCTCAATCACGATATCTACCCCAAGTGTTCTCCATGGAAGCTCCTCGGGATTGCGATTACTTAATAGCTTGATTCTTTTTCCATTCACGATTAACTCATTATCTAAAGGGATCACATCTCCCTGAAAAGGTCCATGGTTTGTATCATATTTAAGTAAATGAGCTAATGTTTCTGCCGGATAGCTCGCATTTATGGCCACAATCTCCAGCTTTTTTTCCAGGATTGCTTTTCTAAAAACCATCCTTCCAATTCTCCCGAAACCATTAATTGCAATTCTCGCCTTCATTTGACGGCCCCTTCCGTATTTATGTTATACTTATGACTTGTTTTGATGGTATTAGTATAACATAATTAGGTTTAATTGTGATGAACAAAAGGCGGATTTTTTAAATGTTCAATAATTCTGATAATAAATAACAAAAAAAGAGATGGCTGAACACCCTCTCTCGTTTATTTCGAATATATTCGCCAGCGATTTAATAAATCGGTGAGCTGTTTTTTTGTTTCTTCTAGTGTTCCATTATTGTCAATGACCTCATCTGCTAGCTTTACTTTATCAGCCAGAGGCATTTGCGAGCGGACCCTTGCCTCGGCATCATCGTTGGACAGTTGATTCCTGTCGATTAACCGTTGTAATTGTGTTTCGCTGTCCACGTAAACAAGAATCGTTTTATCCACCATATAGGTTAATTTACTTTCAAATAATAAAGGAATATCAAGAACAATGACGCTTTCGCCGTTCTGTTTGGCTACTTCAATTTGTTCCGTCATCCTTCTTCTAACTTCGGGATGGACGATTTCGTTTAAGAGGCGTCTTTTCTCTCCATGATGAAAAATAATTGAGCCCAACTTCGGGCGGTCAATTTCCCCATTCTCCATTAAAATCTCCGCACCAAATTCAGCAATGATTTTATTGTAAGCAGGTTCTCCTTTTTCCACCGCCAGGCGTGCTTCTACATCGGCATCGACTACTGGAATATCCATTTCTTTAAACATCTTTGATACGGTACTTTTTCCACTGGCAATTCCGCCTGTTAACCCAATGACTAGTGACATATGCTATTCCTTTCGACATAATTATAATTTCCATACCCCAATAATAATTAGCAGGATCCCTGGTAAGAATGTGAACTTTTGAATCCATTCAAATTTATGAAAAAAAGTTCCGCTTTTGATGCCTAAAAGTACAAATAGTGAGCTCATTATCGCAACAGATGCCGCTAAATAAATCGGAGAGTATCCAAGCATTGCTGCTCCAATTCCTGCACCAAATGAATCTAGTGATAGAGCAAAACCAAGCATCAACGCCTCAATTCCGGTAATCGTACCTGATTGATCAAAATCAGCAGACATAGGTTTTTTCAGGATATTAATCGCTAATCCTAGGGAGCGTATTTCAAAATTCACAATGGTTTTTTCTTGTTTTAAAATTTCCTTTTCTTTCACTGGCCGGAAAAATTGAAACAAAACCCAGGCACCGAGACCTATTAGTATGACTCCTCCCAGGCTTGCTGTGATGCTCGCTGATAATATTTTTTCAAGGCCATGCCCGATTGACACGGCAAGCATTAAAGAAACAGCCGAGCATGTTGCAATAATGAGAACTGACTTAATCGGCATTACCATTTGCCTCAAACCATACGTAAACCCTACGCTAAAGCTGTCAAGGCTGAGAGCAAAAGCTAAAATGAGAAGTGAGAACAACTGAACCATTGCTTATAGGACTCCTTCCTCCACAATCACTAAGATAGTATATGGCAGGAGCCCATCCGATGTTAACAGAAAAGCGAAAGCGCCTTGATCAGGCGACAGGCATAAGACGAGCCGGCGAGAAGGCTGCTTTTTAGCCTTCTTGACGGATTGGCTGTAGACCTGCGAGACCCTAGGCGCTGGAGCTGGACAGTTCTCAAAGTCTGAGTTAAAGTTTCTGGCATGTCGGGCAATAATGGGTGCCTCTGCCCCCTACAGTCGTTTTCTCAAGCGGAGTTCCACAACGTTTACATTCTTCTCCCTTGCGCCCGTAGGCATATAATTCAAGCTGAAACATCCCGATTTCACCTTGAGAATTAACATACGAGCGGATTGTGCTGCCGCCTTTTTTAACCGCCTCAGTTAAGGTAGCAACAATTTCACGGTGCAGGGTGGCAATTTCCGCTTCATTTAATGTGCTAGCAAGCCGCTCCGGGTGGATTCCTGCCCGGAAAAGCGCTTCATCGACATAAATGTTGCCAAGACCAACAAAAACTTTCTGGTCTAAAAGCGCCGGTTTAATTTTCCGGTTCGTTTTTCTCAGTCTCCCAGCCAAATACTTTTCCGTAAATTCTTCTGAAAAAGGTTCCGGACCAAGGTCAAGCAAGGGAGGTTTTAGAAATTCTTCGCCTTTTTTATATAAATGCATCGTGCCAAATTTTCGAACGTCTCGATACCTTAAGTCAGTATCATCTGTAAAGTGAAAAATGACATGGGTATGTTTATCAAATGGCTCGCGCTTTGGGTAAAGTCCGTATTTCCCTTCCATTCGCAGGTGGGACACTAATGCGTAATGATTCGTATAAAAAATTAAAAATTTCCCTCTTCTGCCGACATCTATAATCGTCTCTCCTCTTAAGGCATCAATAAATTGCTCAACCTCTAACGGATTTTTGATGATTTTCGGCCAATAGACGGAAATATTATCAATCGTCTTATTGGCAACTAACTGTATTAATGTTTTCCGGACGGTTTCCACCTCAGGCAGTTCTGGCATATAGAAGGACCCCCTTTGCTGTAAATTTATTTTGCGTCAAACCAGGTTGAACCGTAAGAATAGTCCACTTTCAATGGCACCTTTAATTCAAGGGCATTCTCCATCACTAAAGGAACTAAGCTTTTAAGTATCTCCACTTCATCCTCGGGAGCTTCGAAAATTAATTCATCGTGCACTTGCAGTAACAGCCTAGTTTTTAAGCCCTTATCCTTCAATGCTTCGTCCATGTCAATCATTGCTTTTTTAATAATGTCGGCAGCACTGCCTTGAATTGGGGTGTTCATTGCTGTTCTTTCCGCAAAGCTTCTTATGTTAAAATTACGGGCAGTAATTTCAGGAATGTATCGTCTTCTTTGCATCAGGGTGGTCACATACCCTTTTTGTCTTGCTGAGTGAATAATGTCGTCCATATACTCCTTCACACCCGGATAGGTATCAAGGTAACGCTCAATAAATTGACCGGCTTCTTTCCTTGTAATCCCCAAGGATTGGGAAAGACCATAATCACTAATTCCATAGACAATACCAAAGTTAACAGCCTTTGCCTGGCGTCTCATGTTTGAGGTAACTTCATCCTTTTCAACATGGAACACTTCCATCGCTGTCTTCGTATGGATGTCCAGATCATCCTTAAAGGCTTGAATTAGCTTTTCATCGCCAGCAATGTCTGCCAGTACCCGAAGTTCAATCTGCGAGTAGTCAGCGGCAAAAATGACCCAGCCTTTTTCAGATGGAACAAAAGCCTGACGAATCTTTCGGCCCTCCTCAAGACGAATCGGGATATTTTGCAAATTAGGGTCTATCGAGCTCAGCCGGCCTGTCGCAGTTAATGTCTGTTGATATCGTGTATGGATTTTTTCCGTTTTTGGATTAATTACTTTTAGCAAGCCCTCAATATAAGTAGATTGGAGCTTCCCGAGCTGCCGATATAGTAGAATATGTTCAATAATTTCGTGATCGCCTGCTAATTTTTCTAAAACATCTGCAGAAGTTGAATGGCCTGTTTTCGTTTTCTTAAATGAATGCAGACCGAGCTTTTCAAATAAGATAATCCCTAGCTGCTTAGGTGAGTTAATATTAAATTTCTCACCCGCTAATTCACAAACTTTCTCTTCAATTTCAATTAATCGCTCATTTAGCTCTTTTCCCATCAACTGAAGGCGTTCTCGCTCAACCCTGATTCCGTATGATTCCATATCGGCTAAAATGAGTGATAGAGGCATTTCAAGTTCCGTAAATAATTCATATTGCTCATTACGTCTTAATTCATCTTCGAGTTTTTCTCTTAAATCGGACATGGCAAGTCCTTTACGAATCAGATGTGCAGCAAGCTGAGCAGTTTCAGGAACCCTTCGTTTCGCACCTTTCCCATAAAACGATTCATCCGGCTGGATATTAAAGAGATCGTACCTTTTCGCGATAGCGGCTAGATCTTCAATATTTTCTGAAGGATTAATGAGATAGGAAGCCATCAAAATATCAAAATTTGCCCCTTTTAAATGGATGTCATACCTTCTTAAGGAAACCTCCGAACGCTTCGCATCATAAACCGTTTTCTTAATCCCTTCATCTTCTGCCCATTTTTTAAAAACTTCTGATTTTAACGCAAGATCCGTTGGCAAGTAGAAATTTCCTTTTTCATTCACAAGAGAAAAACCAATAATATCAGCATAATGATAATTATCATCAAGCATTTCCACATAGAAATAATTGTCATCGGCAAACATCGCTTCTGTTATTTCAGTAGGGATAATATAGTCAACCTCTTCAAGCTCCGGCTCCTCTGTTACAGCTGTATCATCGCCTAATTTGTCTAATAACGTTTGAAAGCCTAATTCCTTAAACAAACCGACTAGTTTTTCCCGGGTAAACCCTTCATAGGCAATTGCTTCTATATCGACTTCCACAGGGGCTTGCCGTTCGATTGTCGCAAGTTCTTTACTCATGATTGCCTGGTCTTTAAATTCCTCCAGTTTTTCCTTCAGTTTATTTCCCGATACCTGTTCAATCGAGTTTAACAAGTTTTCCAGCGTTGAAAACTCTTTTAACAGCTTTATAGCTGTCTTTTCGCCGACTCCTGGGACACCAGGGATGTTATCGGAAGCATCGCCCATTAAGCCCTTCATATCGATAATTTGCTCGGGAGTCAGGCCGTATTTTTCTCCGATATGCTTCGGGGTATATTCTTCAATATCAGTAATCCCTTTTCGGGTGATTCCCACGGTTATAGCTGGAGAGGATAGCTGTGTTAAGTCCTTGTCCCCGGAGATCACTTTTACTTCATAGCCATCTTTTTCCCCGGTTAAAGAAAGGGTCCCGATAATGTCATCCGCCTCGTAATTTTCAAGCTCATATCTCGAAATACCGTAGGCGTCTAATAGTTCACGAATGAATGGAAATTGCTCTGATAATTCCGGCGGGGTTTTCTGCCTTCCGCCTTTGTACTCTGTAAAGGTTTTATGACGAAAGGTAGTTTTTCCAGCATCAAATGCGACAAGCATGTGTGTTGGTCTTTCATCCTCCAAAATCTTCATCAGCATCATTGTAAAACCGTATACCGCGTTTGTATGAATTCCTTTATCGTTATTAAGCAGGGGGAGTGCAAAAAAAGCACGGTAGGCTATACTATTTCCATCTATAAGTACAAGCTTTTTCTTTTCCACCTAGTTCACCCTTCCAAAATCTTTTTGTCGAGTTCTAGAATAAACTCACTACCTTCACCGACATCACTTTTTACACTAATTTTTCCATGATGTGCTTCTACTAAATGTTTAACAATCGCTAAGCCAAGTCCCGTTCCTCCGGAATTACGGCTTCTATCCCTGTCTACTCGGTAAAATCGTTCAAAGATGCGCGGAATTTCTTCCTTTTTAATTCCAACACCTGAATCTTTAACATGAATCCGAACATTTCGCTCATAGTCAAGAAGGATGATTTTCACATTTCCTCCAGATGGCGTATACGTAATCGCATTACCAATTAAATTGATAAACACCTGCTTTAAACGATCAAAGTCACCGTTAATGAGTACATGCTTCTGCTTGCTGTAAAATTCAAGGGCAACATTCTTCGCTTCTGCTTTTCCAGACAGAAGGGCAATGACTTCTTCGAGCATTGGATGCAAATCGACTTGCTGGAGTGTTAATTCAAAGCCTTGCTGCTCAATCTTAGAAAGCTCTAATAAATCATGAATGAGCGATTGCAGCCTGTCACTTTCTTTTAAAATAATCGACAGAAATGCTTCTAACGTTTCTTGATTGTTCATCGCTCCATCCAAGAGAGTCTCTGTAAATCCTTTAATAGATGTAACTGGAGTTTTAAGTTCGTGTGAAACATTGGCGACAAAGTCCTTGCGCATTTGCTCGAGCTTTTTTAGTTCGGTAATATCGTGGAAAACGAGCAAAACACCTTTCCAAACATTGTTCGTTCCAATAATAGGAATACCGTAGACAACAAAATATTTTCTTTCGATGATTAATGGAATATGTAACTGCTTGCTTACCATCTGTTCTGTCCGGAACACCTCAGCGACGATATAGCAAATTTCTTCTTGATCAATTACCTCATAATAAAGCTTTGATAAATAATCAGTTGTATTTACTTGAAAAATATCACTATAGCCTTTATTAATGAGATTTATGTACCCGCGGCTGTCGATTAAGACTAACCCTGATCCCATATTTTCAATTAAAGCGGTCAAACGATCCTGCTGCATTTCATGCGCTTTTGTCAGTTCTTGAAGATTCTCAGCCAGCATATTGATAGATGTACCCAACATTCCTGCATCGTCCAAGCGCTCAACTTTTGTTCTGGCCCGGTAATTTCCATTAGCTAATTCGATTGCGACTTCTGTTGCCGCTTTAATCGGTTTTGTATACCTGGAGGTAATTCTTAATCCCAGAAAAATAATGACGACCACTGCAATCCCAAGAATAATCAAAAGGCTCCACCAGATTTCCAATTGGAGAGTTTCATTAAGTGAGTCTAAGAAATCAATTTTAAATATCTGGCCAAGCAATATTCCTAATCCAACTAATACAGTAATAATTAAGGCAATTAGCGTAATTAGAAGTCTAGTTCGGAATTTCGTCATTCTCCTTTAGGCTCCTCCATTTTATAACCGAGACCGCGCATGGTTTTAATATAGACCGGCTTCTTCGTATCTACTTCAATTTTCTCCCGTAAATGCGAGATATGTACATCAACAATTCTAGTATCGCCCGCAAAATCATAATTCCAAACGGAACTTAGTAATTGATCTCTAGTTAATACCCGGCCTTTATTTTGGGCGAGATAAAGCAGTAATTCAAATTCCTTTAAGGTCAACTCCAATTGCTCGGCTTTATAATAGGCTTCATATTTTTCAGGATAGATAGTTAAATTCCCTATTTCAATGTTCCCCTCATTATTATCGTTCTCTTCAACCGCCTCCGTTTGAACCTGGGTTCTTCTTAAGATTGCCTTTACACGGGCAATCACTTCTCTAGGACTGAATGGTTTAACCATGTAGTCGTCAGCGCCAAGCTCGAGGCCTAGTATTTTGTCGAATTCATCATCTTTTGCCGTTAACATTAATATCGGGGTCATGATCCCCTTTTGGCGAAGCTGTTTGCAAACTTCCATCCCATCTAAATTTGGCAGCATCAGATCTAGCACAATCATATCTGGTGACTCAGTTTCAGCTAATTTTTTTCCTGTTTGCCCATCCATTGCCGTGATAACTTCATATCCAGCCTGTTCAAAATTATATTGAAGTAAGGTTACAATCGATTGCTCATCATCGACAACAAGTACTTTATTTTTCATACGATCCCCCGCTATTCAAGATACCTACATTATATCTTTAAGGTATAGGGATTATCTAGTTTTAGGGACCGATATTTGAAAACGGCGTGTGGATTGGAATTTTTTATAAAAGTTAACAAATTTGTCATGCTTCTGTTCGGACCACTGCTATATCTTTTGTAAAATAGACTTAGGAAATTAGGAAGGAAGTGGAATATGGCTTACAAACCACGCACTACACCGGTTGAAATACTAAAATTACGAATTTTAAACACACGAATGGATTTAGCCACAGAGACGAAGAAGTATTATTTAAACAAGGAAAAAGGCTATGAAGGGGAGGTTCAGTTTGACTTATTGACGGAAAAGCTTCAAAGTAATGGCTTAATTTTAAACGACCTGCAGCTCGAGATTGACAACTCGCCTTTCCAACTTGATACCACAATCATTTTCCAAGAAACTATTTTCCCTATTGATGTAAAAAATTATCAAGGAGATTTTATTTTTAAACCCGACAGACTTGAAACGACTTCCGGAAAGCAATATAAGAATCCGCTCGACCAATTAAAACGCAGCAAATTCTTGCTCGGTCAACTCCTCCAAAAGCATGGGTATAATTTTGCCATCGAGGGATACATAGTATTTATTAACCCCGAGTTTACCCTATATCAGGCGCCCCTAAATGAATCTTTTATTTTCCCTACACAGCTAAATGCATTTATGAAAAAATTAGATGCGCAGCCGACAAATTTAACTTATCGCCACAAGGCACTAGCTGACAAGCTGGTTTCTTTACATCAAACGAAATCACCTTTTAATAAGGTACCTGCTTATGATTATGATGGTATGCGAAAAGGTGTTACTTGCAAGGTGTGCAATTCGTTTAAGGTTGATGTTCCTGTTGGTGGCGGTTGTGGTGTTGGCGGTGGCAAGAAGATGGTTTGTGGTGATTGCGGGTGTGAGGAAGGGGTTGTCTTGGCTGTTTTGCGCTCTGTAGAGGAAATAAAGATATTGTTCCCTGATATGAAAATTACTACAAATATTGTTTATGAGTGGTGTGGGGGGATTGTGTCTAAAAAGGTAATTAGAACAATCCTTAAGGAAAACTTTAAAGCAATCGGGGAAAGCAGGCATTGCTATTATGAGTGAAACTGAATAAATGGCATAACTTATGTTCACCACTTATTTTAATAGTGTTACTCATTCTTCTTGGTCACTAAAAACCAGGTTTATTGACCTAAGGAGCTTATCTTTTTTCTGGCATTTCAAACAACACCGGTCTCTGTGACCGGGAGACAGCTTTTTGCCTCTTTCCGGGCACTGAGGTTCGCTCTCTGTGACCGGGAGATAGCTTTTTACCTCTTTCCGGGCACTAAGAACCGGTCTCTGTGACCGGGAGATAGCTTTTTACCTCTTTCCGGGCACTAAGAACCGGTCTCTGTGACCGGGAGACTGCTTTTTGCCTCTTTTCGGGCACTGAGGTCCGCTCTCTGTGACCGGGAGACTGCTTTCTGCCTCTTTCCGGGCACTGAGGTTCGCTCTCTGTGACCGGGAGATAGCTTTTTGCCTCTTTTCGGGCACTGAGAACCGCTCTCTGTGACCGGAAGACTGCCTTTTGCCTCTTTTCGGGCACTTTAAACCGCTCTTAATACGAATAATGGTGGTGCTTAGAAATTCTCCAAAGCCGTCCCATGGAATTCTTCTAATCGATGCGGCGGGCAGACTTTTATATGACCGGTGATAACCGCTTCATTTTTTTCATTCGTACCAGCAACATTGATAACCACAGTATGCTCACCACTATTTACTTCGATCACCTCAAACAAAAACTCAACTGTTCCGTAATGATAGACCGGCTTCGTGAATTCAATTTCCTGACTTAAGATATGACTTCCCGGTCCAGGTAAATATTTTGAGATAGCTGAGCTAATCATCCCTGTAAGCATGATACTTGGAACAATCGGTTTTTCAAATGGCGTCTGTGACGCATAGTCATGTTGTATGTAAAGAGGGTTCGCGTCATCAGTTAATCCTAAATATAGCAGAAGATCCTTATCTTCGATTTTCTCCGTCAAGGATAACTTTTCACCAACCGTTATTTCATCAATCCTTCGGCCAAGCTTTCTTTTTTTTCCTAAAAGCATCCAACACACCTCACTGAAAGCGATTTCATTATTGAATCGAAAAAAATCCGGGGACCCCAGAAAGGCCCCGAATTTCTATAAATTACGCCAATACATTCATAACACCGCGGACGGATTCAACAGACTTATCTAAAGCTGCTTTCTCGTCTGCAGTAAGTTCTAGCTCGATTACTTTTTCAATCCCGTTTGCACCAAGAATGGTTGGTACTCCAAGGTAGATACCTTCATAACCAAATTCCCCTTCAAGGTAAGCAATCGATGGTAACACACGGCGTTGGTCTTTCAAAATCGCTTCACACATTTCTACCAATGAAGCTGCAGGTGCATAGTAAGCACTGCCGTTCCCTAGAAGGTTAACGATTTCGCCGCCGCCTTTTCTTGTCCGTTCAACAATTGCTTCCAAGCGGTCTTTAGGAATTAATGTTTCTAATGGAATCCCACCAGCATAGGAATAACGTACAAGCGGCACCATGTCATCTCCGTGTCCGCCTAAAACAAATCCAGTAATATCTTTAACCGATAGATTTAATTCCTGAGCTACAAATGTACGGAAACGAGCTGTATCAAGAACACCTGATTGACCGATTACACGGTTCTTAGGGAAACCTGATTCTTTGAATACAGTATAAGTCATTGCATCAACAGGGTTTGTCAACACAAGAATCGTACAATTTGGAGAATATTTCACAATTTCTTGCGTTACACTTTTCATTACCTTTTGGTTGGTCTGCACTAAATCGTCACGGCTCATGCCTGGTTTACGAGCGATCCCAGCGGTAATCACAACGATATCAGAATCGCGGGTATCTTCGTAATTAGAAGTTCCCGTGATTGAGGCATCAAAGCCTTGAACTGGACCTGCTTCAAGCATATCTAGCGCTTTTCCTTTTGTAGGGTTTTCCATTGGAGCGATATCAACTAAAACAACATTTCCAAGTTCTTTTTGCGCAAGTAAAAATGCAGTTGTGGCACCAGTAAAACCGCCGCCGATTACAGAAACTTTTTTACGTTTTAATGACATGTGACTCTCCCCTTTTACGCATCTATTAATTATCCAAGTCGGGGCTGTTAAAACAGCCCCAGCTTTTCTTATTCCATATTCTTAATTAGCTCGTCAGCAAACTCTGATGTTTTTACTTCTGTTGCACCGTCCATTAAGCGGGCGAAGTCATAGGTTACAACTTTGGATGCAATTGTTTTTTCTACGGATTTAATAACCATTGTAGCTGCTTCGTTCCAGCCTAAGTGCTCAAGCATTAACACCCCGGATAAAATAACAGAAGATGGGTTAACTTTATCAAGGCCAGCATATTTTGGTGCTGTTCCGTGTGTTGCTTCAAAAATGGCATGTCCTGTTTCGTAGTTGATGTTAGCTCCCGGAGCAATTCCGATGCCGCCAACTTGTGCCGCAAGTGCATCTGAAATAAAGTCGCCGTTTAAGTTCATTGTAGCCACAACATCAAACTCACGTGGGCGAGTAAGAATTTGTTGTAAGAAAATATCAGCGATTGCATCTTTCACGATGATTTTTCCAGCAGCTTCTGCATCAGCTTGCGCCTTGTTCGCAGCATCTGATCCTTGCTCTGCCTTAATGCGGTCATATTGAGCCCATGTAAAGACTTTATCGGCAAATTCCTTTTCTGCAAGCTCATAACCCCAGTTTTTAAACGCGCCTTCAGTGAATTTCATGATATTTCCTTTATGCACGAGTGTAACGGATTTACGGCCTTCTTTTATCGCATAGTTAATAGCTGCACGTACAAGACGAGTTGTACCTTCTTCAGAAACAGGTTTAATACCAATACCTGACGTTTCAGGGAACCTGATTTTATTAACACCCATTTCGTTTTGAAGGAAGTCGATGACCTTTTTAACTGCCTCTGTACCTTTTTCATACTCGATTCCAGCATAAATATCTTCAGTATTTTCACGGAAGATGACCATATCTGTATCTTGCGGACGCTTAACCGGTGAAGGAACACCTTCAAACCATCTTACAGGACGTAAGCAAACAAACAAGTCTAACTCCTGACGTAGTGCAACGTTCAAGGAACGAATTCCGCCGCCGACAGGTGTAGTTAGTGGTCCTTTAATCGCAATCAAATATTCATTGATTTCATCAAGTGTTGCTGATGGGAGCCATTCACCCGTTTGGTTAAATGCCTTTTCACCTGCTAAAACTTCTTTCCAAACTAATTTACGTTCGCCTTTATACGCTTTTTCAACCGCTGCATTTAAAACTCTCTCAGAAGCTGCCCAAATATCTGGTCCGATACCGTCCCCTTCAATAAATGGGATAATTGGATTGTTTGGTACATTTAAAACTCCATCTTTAACCGTGATTTTTTCGCCTAACATAGTTGTTCTCCCTCCTATTATGTACTAACCCTTTGTCATGCTAATGACTGAATCAAAGGTTAGAGTGCCAGAGCCTCTAACCTTTTCAATCAATACTATTACATCAATAATATTAATAAAAGTAAAATATTAACCTCTTTGCTCGATTGGAATGTATTTTTGCATTCCAGGACCCGTGTATTCTGCTCGTGGACGGATTAAACGATTGTTTTCATATTGCTCTAAAATATGTGCCAGCCATCCGGAAACACGACTTACAGCAAAGATTGGTGTCATTAAGTCGTGGTCAACGCCTAAGCTGTGATAAACAGATGCGGAATAGAAATCTACGTTTGGCGGAAGTTTCTTTTCACCCGTAACGATGCTTTCAATTTTCACTGACATATCATACCAATGCGGTTCGCCAGTCAGCTCGGTTAATTTTTTTGACATTTCTTTCAAATGCTTGGCACGAGGATCTCCCTTGCGGTAAACTCTGTGACCAAAGCCCATGATTTTTTCTTTGTTTTCAAGCTTGCCGTGAATATATGGCTCAACATTTTCGATCGTACCAATTTCTGTCAGCATTTTCATAACCGCTTCATTTGCACCGCCGTGAAGTGGTCCTTTAAGAGCTCCAATTGCCGCAGTGACACCTGAATAAATATCAGATAATGTAGCCACACATACACGTGCTGTAAATGTCGACGCATTTAATTCATGATCCGCATGTAAAACAAGAGCCTTATCAATTGCCTCGATTGCAATCTTTTCTGGTTCCTTGCCCGTTAACATGTAAAGGAAATTAGCAGCATAGCTTAAATCCTGTTTTGGAGCGATCGGTTCAAGGCCTTTTCTAACCCGTGCAAATGTTGTCACAATAGCAGGCATTTTCGCTTGGAGTCGAATCGCTTTTCTGAAATTCGCCTCAGTATCCATAACATCTGCTTCATCATCATATAGTCCTAATAAAGAGACTGCTGAGCGAAGTGCTGCCATTGGATGTACCTTTTGAATCGGATACATGTTAAAATGCTCGATTACTTCAGGTGGAAGGGCAGCGTTTTCAGAAAGCTGTTGTTTCAATTCTGCCAATTGCTTTGCATTAGGCAGCTTACGGTGCCATAACAAATAAATAACCTCTTCAAAGCTGGCATTTTTAGCTAAATCATCAATGTCATAGCCAACATATGTCAGCGTGTCATCAATAATAGAGCTGATAGAGGAAGTTGTTGCCACTACCCCTTCAAGACCGCGTGTTACTGTCATAATAAATCTCTCCTTCACAATTCTTAATTTCCCCATTGCTCAATTTGTAAACAAAAAACAACGCAGCTACGATAACCTACCTGTTCCAGAATAGCCTGAAGAATTGGCATATAGTACTGTCCCAGGTATTCCCCACAATGGTTATCCAGTTTAAGCTGACTGAGCGGTTGCTCGAGACATATACAAATTGATTGTATACCCTTTCATTCGCATTAAAAAATTATTTTACAAGTAAATCAGCATATATATATGGTTTATGTAAAAAAGGATACGCTTACAAGCCTATTATAAACAATTATCAAATTTTTGTGAACGAAAAGGAGTTGAAAAATACAAAAAAATTATTATTTTAAAAAAAGGGCGGTCTAAAGATTTTATTGTTTTAAACTGAAACCTTTCCACACTATACATCGTAATAATGATTAGAGCGGGGATTTCCTGTTGGAAAATTATGCAGCTTCATTCATATAATGTTAAACTATAATAACAAAATTATTAAAAAGGAGGACTGTCATTGAATCCTAAGTACATATACCGGACAATAAGATTTTTACTTGTTGTAGGTGGTGTTTTACTCGGACTGTACGCTTTTTACTATTTGTCGACGTTGACCTATCCATTTTTAATTGGGCTGATTATCGCCCTTTTCATTAACCCGATTGTTAACTTCTTTGAAAAAAAGTGGAAAATGCCACGCGTCCTTGCCGTTTTTGTGGCGCTTATAGTTATCTTTGCTGTATTTGCGGGGTTAATAACACTTTTAGTTGCTGAAATTGTCACGGGTGCAAACTATTTAGCTACGGTAGTACCAGAACATCTCGATACGTTGATTGGCTATATTGAGGACTATTTTACAGGACAAATCCTTCCGTTCTATGATCATTTAACAAGTTTATTTAATAAGCTTGGGGCAGGACAGAAAGAGACAATTAGCAATAATATTCAAAATATCGGCCAGAAAATCGGAACAACTGCGGGCTCGTTTATTAAGAACCTGTTCGGAATTATTCCTAATATTTTATCCTGGCTTCCGAATGCAGCAACAGTGCTAGTATTTTCATTGTTGGCTACCTTTTTCATCAGCAAGGATTGGTATCGTTTATCAGGACTTGGCGGCAAACTATTACCTGAAAAAGCAAAAACGAGTGGCAGAACCGTGTTTATTGATTTAAAAAAGGCGTTATTCGGTTTTATTAAAGCACAGGTAACCCTAATATCGATTACAACGGTGATTATCCTTATCGGTTTGCTTGTCCTTCGTGTCGATTATGCGATAACGATTGCACTTGTTACCGGGATTGTTGATGTTCTTCCCTATCTTGGTACAGGGCTAGTGTTTGTCCCATGGATTATTTATACAGCCATTAGCGGCAATATGGGCCTTGCCATCGGTCTTGGTGTTCTTTATATTATTGTTCTCGTTCAAAGACAAGTTATGGAGCCAAAGATTCTTTCTTCGAGTATTGGTTTAGATCCATTAGCGACATTGATTGCGTTATTTGTCGGTTTTAAAACAATCGGTTTTTTAGGATTAATTGTCGGTCCAGTAACCCTTGTCATTATCAGCACTCTGTATCGCGCCAATGTTTTTCATGATATTTGGGGATTTATTATGGGGAAAGAGACATAAATCAAAACGTCAGCTTCCAGGTCGGGAGCTGACGTTTTTTTTAATGCTTATAAAACACTAGCGTGGCCGTTATAAATAACACCTCTAGCAGAATCAACGGTTATTTCTTGGCCATCTTTGAACAAATCTAAAGCGTGATCTACTCCGACAATAACAGGGATGCCAAGATTCAACCCAACAACAGCGGCATGGCTAGTTAGCCCGCCTTCTTGGGTAATGAGGGCAGCACATTTTTCAATAGCTGGAACCATGTCACGGTCTGAACCGATTGTTACAAGAATCGAACCCGGTTTTACCTTATTTAAGGCCTCTTCTGCGTTATGAGCAAGGACCACCTTACCAAAAGCGGATTTGCGGCCAATTCCCTGCGCCTTCGCAATGATATCTCCGACTACATGAATCTTCATCAGATTAGTTGTTCCAGCTTCACCAACTGGAACACCCGCAGTGATGACGACTAAATCGCCACGTTTTACAATGCCGCTATTTAAGCTTTCCTCAACGGCAATATCGAGCATTTCATCTGTAGTCGTGCAGACTCTCCCAAGCTGTGGATAGACTCCCCAGACAAGCTGTAAACGGCGGCAAACAGGTTCATTCGCAGTAACAGCGACAATCGCTGATTTCGGACGATATTTGGAAATCATCCTGGCGGTATGACCGCTTTCCGTAGGTGTAATGATTGATTTGACATCTAAGTTTAGAGCGGTGTGGGCAACAGACTGACCAATAGCATCTGTTAGGTTGTGTTCGGTGTCTTTGCTCCTGCTTGATAAAATTTCCTTGTGTTCTAATGCCTGCTCGGCTCTAGAAGCAATATTGTTCATTGTTTGAACTGCTTCTACCGGATAAAGACCCGCAGCCGTTTCACCAGAAAGCATGATTGCATCTGTCCCGTCAAAAATAGCATTGGCCACGTCGCTTGCTTCCGCACGAGTTGGTCTTGGATTCCGCTGCATCGAATCAAGCATTTGTGTAGCAGTAATGACAGGTTTTCCAAGGGCATTACATTTCTTAATCAACATTTTTTGAACAAGCGGAACCTCTTCAGCCGGGATTTCAACTCCAAGGTCGCCACGGGCAACCATCAGGCCATCAGAGATTTCTAAAATTTCATCAATGTTATCTACGCCTTCTTGGTTTTCAATTTTAGGAATAATATGGGTATATACTGCGTTGTTTTCTTCCAGCAGCTGACGGATTTCTAACACGTCTTTGGCACGGCGGACGAATGATGCGGCAATAAAATCAACGCCTTGTTCAATTCCAAAGAGAATATCCTGTGTATCCTTTTCCGTAATCCCCGGCAGATTAACGGAAACACCCGGAACATTTACACCCTTTTTATTCTTCAAGGTACCGCTGTTTAGAATTTTCGTATAAATTTCATTTGCTGCTTTATTTATTTCTATTACTTCAAGACCGATTAAACCATCGTCTAAAAGAATTTTTGAGCCTACATGTACATCTTCTATTAATCCAGGGTATGTAACAGAAAACTTCTCGACTGTTCCTTCGACTTCCGTCATTGAAACAATTACATTTTCGCCAGCCTTTAGCTCAATTGCACCGTTTTGCATATTGTTTGTCCGAATTTCCGGACCTTTTGTATCCAGCAGGATGGCAACCGTTTTTCCCGTAATTCTTGACGCTTCGCGGATATTTTCGATTCGAGCACCATGCTCTTTAAAATCACCATGTGAAAAATTTAATCGGGCAACGTTCATGCCTGCATTAATCAATTGAGTTAATTTTTCTACACTTTCACTAGCAGGACCAATTGTACAAACGATTTTCGTTTTTCGTAACATTTTAAAGCCTCCTATTTGGTTAAAACAAATAATTAAATAGATAATTCCTTTGAAAGTTTGAATAGGTCAAGATCCAGGGTATGTTTTTTGTTTAGAGCGTCAATAATGTCGTAATCAGCAAGCTGATTCTTTTCTATTCCTACTGCACGGCCGCCTTTTCCTTCAATTAAAAGCTCGACTGCTCTTGCACCTAATCTGCTGGCAAGCACTCTGTCTGCCGCAGTCGGGGAACCGCCGCGCTGGATATGGCCTAATACCGATACTCTTGTTTCAAAGGTGGTTGCTTCTTCAAGCTGACGGGCAAATTCATAGCCGCTGCATACACCTTCAGCAACAATAATGATACTATGCTTTTTCCCGCGTTCCTGTCCGCTGCGCAGCCTTTCTGCCACTTCATTCATATCATAGTTCTCTTCAGGAATTAAAATCGTTTCAGCCCCGCCGGCAAGTCCAGCCCAAAGAGCAATGTCACCCGCGTTCCGACCCATTACTTCGATGACAAAGGTTCTTTCGTGGGATGTAGCTGTATCACGGATTTTATCGATAGCGTCGATGACCGTATTTAAGGCTGTGTCAAAACCAATTGTCTGTTCTGTACCTGGAATATCATTATCAATTGTTCCCGGTACACCGACGCAAGGAAATCCTTGCTCTGATAAAGCTTTAGCTCCTCGGTAGGAACCATCTCCGCCGATAACAACAAGTCCCTCGATACCATGGGCTCTTAGCTGCTCAATGCCTTTTTGCTGCCCTTCTTTTGTTTTAAATTCTATGCACCTAGCCGAATGAAGCATCGTTCCGCCCCTGTGAATGATATCACCAACAGAACCAAGTTCAAGCTTCTTAATATTTCCGGAAATTAATCCTGAATATCCTCCATAAATCCCATACACATCCACATTATGAAATATTGCTTTTCGGACAACCGCCCGTATCGCCGGATTCATTCCCGGGGCGTCGCCGCCGCTTGTAAGTACTCCTATTTTTTTCATGTGTATCACCTCAATCATAGATTAAGAAAACATATTTATATAATATCATTAAAATAGAAAAGATACTGTTTTCACAACTACTTCTATTATTCACATAAAAGCTTCTAATATTTATAAAATAACATGAAGGATTGCCCTTAACAACCGAATCATATTAGTAATTACAAAAGACGTAATACTCAGTAAAATGAAAACGTTTTATTCTCTTTTGAAAGCGTCATCATAAACTATTCAATGAAATTTCTGTGAACATTCATGAACCATACATATTTAAAAATCGTGCCCATGTGAGCACGATTTTTTTAATTTACACCAATATAATCATTTATTAAACTATATTCGCCAATTGTCCTAAATCGATTATAGCGATCGGCAATTAACTCCTCTTCAGAAAGGATTAGGAGCTCTCGCAGTGAAGTTTTAAGTAATTTTTCGATTTCATCAGCCTGCTTTTTCACATCTTTATGGGCGCCACCCTTGATTTCAGGAATAATATCATCGATAACACCTAATCCTTTTAAGTCAGGTGCCGTAATTTTCATCGTTTCCGCTGCGTTTTTGGCGAGGGCTGCATCCTTCCACAAAATAGCCGCTGCCCCTTCAGGTGAAATGACGGAGTAGGTTGAGTTTTCAAGCATGTATATCCGATTGCCAACACCAAGCGCCAGCGCACCGCCGCTGCCGCCTTCGCCGATAACAATACAAATAACCGGTACCCTCAGGCCAGCCATTTCAAATAGATTGCGGGCAATTGCTTCACTCTGGCCGCGTTCTTCCGCAGCCTTACCTGGATAGGCCCCTTTTGTATCGATAAAACAAATAATAGGGCGCTTAAATTTATCCGCCTGTTTCATTAAACGAAGGGCTTTTCGGTAGCCTTCGGGATGCGGCATGCCAAAATTTCTGCGGATATTCTCTTTCGTGTCTTTTCCTCTTTGATGGCCAATAACGGTAACAGGAAGTCCCTTGAATCTCGCTATACCGCCAACAATGGCTGCATCATCAGCGAAGGTTCTGTCTCCATGACATTCAAAGAATCCTTCAAATAAATAGGAAATATAGTCCAGAGTTGTCGGCCGGCTTGGATGTCTAGCAATTTGCACTCGGTCCCACGGTTTAATATTGGAATATATATCCTGTTCCAACTTTTCAAGCCGCGCTTCTAATTTAACAATTTCTGAACTTAAATCAACATCTGTAGTTTTAGTGAACTCTTTTATTTCGTTGATTTTCTTTCTTAACTCTACGATTGGGCGTTCGAATTCCAATTCTCCTACCACTCGAGTTCACCTCCTGGTTGATGTATTTCTAAAATGTTTGTGATTTTATCAACTAATTCTAGTCGTGAAATTATTGCGTCTAACTGGCCATGCTTTAAGAGAAACTCAGCCGTTTGAAAGTCTGCAGGCAATTCTTCACGAATGGATTGTTCAATTACTCTGCGGCCGGCAAAGCCGATTAATGCTTCTGGTTCAGCAAAGTTGAAATCTCCCAATGATGCGAAGCTGGCAGAAACACCGCCTGTTGTCGGATAGGTCATCATAGAAATAATCAAGCCGCCATTTTCACTAAACCTCTTTAAGGCAACACTTGTTTTTGCCATTTGCATCAAACTCAAGGCACCTTCCTGCATTCTTGCACCGCCTGAGGCAGTAAAGATAATAAACGGTACAGAAAGTTCATCGGCTTTTTCTATCGCAAGCGTTATTTTTTCGCCGACTACTGAACCCATACTTCCCATTCTGAACGAAGCATCCATGATGGCCAGGACAATTCTATTACCATTGACAGTTCCAATGCCTGTAACCACTGCTTCATTTAATTTGCTTTTTTGGCGATCCTTTTCAAGCTTTTCAAGGTAATCCGGAAAATCCAATGGATTTTTAGATATCATATTTTCATTTATTTCTTCAAAACTGTTTTCATCAAGAAAACTGTCAATCCGCTCTCTTGAATTCATTTGAAAATGATGTCCGCAATGTAAGCAAACTTTAAAGTTTTTCGCTAATTCCTTCGTATACATGATTTTTTTACATGAAGGGCATTTAGTCATAATTCCTTCAGGTACATCATTTTTAGCAGTTTCTGTTGGAATTGTTGCATATTTTTTCTTTTTTTGATTTGGTTTCACAAAAAGATCTTTTAGTGCCAAAATGTATCCTCCTTTGTAACACTCCTGCCTAACAAGCAGGTTTTTCGTGATAGTCTATTCAGAAGTCTTTCTATCCTTAATCAACTCTATACTCACCTAGTGGTCTGACCACTAGACAATTAAAAATACCCTTACCCAAGGGCTTGTATATCTTTCACTATAAAATAAAATAATTTCAAAATCTGTTAGTATTTGTCGATAAAAAAGACAAATTTCGGAGAGCACAATAAGCAGAAAGTGTTTTTTCCTCATCCTTTTCTGCTAATGCATCTATTAACTTTTGATAGTTCTTACGCTTGTAATCAACGGGCTTCGAGTCTAGTGAATTGTAATAATCCTTTAAAATCAGCCATATTCTGGCGAATAGGTGATTATCTGCCATCTCGATAATCCGAATAAAAAACTCATCATCACTAAAGCTGTCTGAATTTCTTACCCATTCCTGCAAATTGGCCATACTTCTATTGTCCATTCGTTGCAGACTTAAGCGCAGGCAGTCCATCTCAATAATATTTTTGGTTTCAAATACATCCCGTTTTGCTTTTTCATCCTGCAAAATAAAGGTGCTGAGGAGCCGCACAAGCTGATTGCCGCGAAAGTCTCTGATGAACGTCCCTTCGCCCCGCCGTGTTTCAATTAAACCGAGCAATTCCAATGCCCTTAGTGCTTCGCGAACGGAAGAGCGCCCGAAATTCAGGCGCTCAGACAATTCCCGTTCCGATGGAATCTTATCTCCGGTCTTTAGACCATCTATGGTTATCATTTCTCGTAATTGCTTGACAATCTCTAAGTATACTTTTGTATTCGTCACTTACTTAATCACTCACTTTTACCAATAATAGCGAGCCTTTGTGTTTTTTCTTTAATATCTTCCGGATCCACTTTGATGCGGGCTACCCCTGTTTCCATCGCAGCCTTTGCTACTGCTGCAGCCACATTTGGAGCTACTCTAGGGTCAAAAGGTGCTGGAATGACATAGTCAGCATTTAACTCATCTTCACTTATTAAGCTGGCAATAGCTTCCACTGCTGCTACTTTCATTTTTTCATTTATATGCGTTGCGCGAACATCAAGCGCACCACGGAAAATCCCAGGAAATGCAAGGACATTGTTTACTTGATTGGGAAAATCAGACCGGCCTGTTCCAACTACCTTGGCTCCGGCTGCTTTTGCTTCATCCGGCATAATCTCAGGGTCTGGATTAGCCATCGCAAAAATAATCGAATCCGGATTCATCGATGCTACCATTTCTTTAGTTAGTGCGCCAGCAACTGAAACCCCAATAAATACATCAGCGCCTTTAATTACATCAGCGAGATTTCCTGTCAGGTTATCCCGATTAGTAAATTTCGCTACTTCTGCTTTTACCGCATTCATCCCTTGTGGGCGTCCTTCGTAAATGGCACCTTTTGTATCACACATAATAATGTCTCTGACACCATAGCTATATAACAACTTAATGATAGCAATCCCGGCTGCACCAGCACCGCTTGCTATCACTTTAATTTCGGTTATTTTTTTGCCGATAATTTTAAGGGCATTGACAAGGCCTGCCACGGTAACAATGGCTGTACCATGCTGGTCATCATGAAAAATTGGAATATTCGCTTCCTTTTTCAATCGTTCCTCAATCACGAAACAATTGGGAGCAGCGATATCTTCCAGATTCACACCGCCAAATGTAGGCTCAAGCAACTTTACGGTTTCAACAATTTTATCCACATCTGTCGTGTTTAGGCAGATTGGAAATGCATCAACGCCGGCAAAGCTTTTAAATAGAACAGCTTTTCCTTCCATTACAGGAAGTGCTGCTTCGGGTCCAATATTACCAAGTCCGAGAACGGCCGTCCCATCGGATACTACCGCAACCATGTTTCCTTTCATGGTATAGTCATAAACCGTTTCTGGCTTTTCATAAATATCTTTACATGGCTCCGCCACACCTGGTGAATAGGCTAAACTTAAATCATGAGCATTCCGGACAGGAACTTTTGATTTCGACTCTAACTTTCCTTTATTAACTCGATGCATATGTAATGCTTCTTCACGTAAAGTCAAGATATGTCACCCCTTTGATTTGTACAAAAAGAATAGGTACATCCCTCTAAATAACAAGCCGACATTGGTGGTCAGACCACACTTGTCTCTTTATCACTATATCATATCTTCGAAAGTTGTAAAGAATTAATCTTTCAGGACAACGTTTTTAGAACCGAGTATTTTTCTTAATTGCTGCAGTAATTCGGAGGTTGGATTGACATTCATCTCCTTACCGAGTCTAACTGTTTTTCGGGTCGATTCATAATGCAAAATCACGCCTGCTTCCCCCTTATTTTCTTTAAGGAGTTCATTTATTTTTTTCAGTGATGGCTCATCCTCTTTATTCTCAACAATTTTTAAATACAATACTGACTGTTTTACTAATTTTGTTTGAATCCATTGTTCTAAGTCAGATACATGCTGAATGATAAATTGCAGTTCCCCAACACGTTCTTCGATTTTCCCTTCCAGCAGCACAAAATTCCCCTGCTTTAAAAGCTGTATATACCTTTTATAGACCATCGGGAATGCGACTGCTTCCATTTCACCAGTTGCATCACTTATCGTTAAAAAGGCCATTGAATCCCCTTTTTTGGTGCGAATAGCTTTCAATGATGAAAGATAGACACCAGTAAAAACCCTTTTTGCCTCATTTTTCAAATCGAATAAAACATCTGCACCGCACACTTTAAGCTCTTTTGCAAAAATAGAAATGGGATGATCAGAAAGATAGAAACCAAGTGCCTCTTTTTCAAATGTCAGCTTATGCTCCTGACTAATCGGATCGACTTGAACATATTTCGGCTTAGGGACAAATTCATCATCGAATAAATCAATTTGACTGTCATCGTCAGGCTTAAAAATGGTTGCATGCTCAATCGCAACATCTAAACTTGCCAGCAAGACTGCCCGATCCTCACCGAACTCATCAAAACATCCTGAGTGAACAAGGAACTCCAGTGTTTTCCGGTTAATCGCTTTAGAAGAAACTCGAATACAGAAATCAAATAAGTCAGCAAATTTTTTCTTCTTCCTTGCTTGGAAGATTTCCCTCAATGCTTGAGCACCCACACTTTTGATGGCAGCAAGACTGTAGCGGATGGCTCCTGTTTGTTCTACTTGAAATGGAAAACCGCTATGGTTAATAGATGGAGGCAGGACCGTAATTTCCTTTTGCTTTGTTTCCATGATATACTGAGCAATTTTTGTTTCATTTCCAATTGCCGCGGTAAGCAGACCTGCCATAAAATGAACCGGAAAATTGGCTTTTAAAAAGGCAAGCTGGTAAGAAATCATGCTGTAAGCCACTGCGTGACTGCGATTAAATCCATAATTTGCAAAGCGGACAATTAAATCATAAATCTCATTGGCAAGGGATTGGTTGTAGCCCTTCTTTAGGGCCCCTTGAACAAAGTGATGACGCTCTTTATCAAGTACCTCTTTTTGCTTCTTCCCGACTGCCCGCCTCAATAGATCGGCTTCACCAAGGGAGAACCCTGCCATTACCGAAGCAATTTGCATGATTTGTTCTTGATAGACGATTACACCATATGTGTTCTCAAGGATGGGCTGCAAATCCGGGTGGGGGTATTCGACTGCTTGACGGCCATGCTTTCGATCAATAAAGATCGGGATACTTTCCATTGGTCCTGGCCGGTACAACGCATTGACGGCAACAATATCCTCAAAGCGTGAAGGTTTTAATCTGGTTAATACCTTCCTTATCCCATCCGATTCAAGCTGAAAAATACCTGTCGTTTCACCCCTAGCTAATAGTTCAAACGTCTTGTTGTCTTCTAATGGGATTCGCCCGATGTCCAATTTTCTCCCTGTATGGCGGCGAATGGATGATAGGATTGTTTCAATGAGTGAGAGATTTCTTAAGCCAAGGAAGTCCATTTTGAGGAGACCAATCTCTTCTAGATGCTCCATTGAATATTGCGTTAAATAAACTTGGTTAGACCCGCGTTGAATCGGGATTAACTCAATAAGCTGTTTCTCGCTAATGATCACACCTGCAGCATGTGTAGACGTGTGGCGCGGCAGACCTTCCAGCTTTAATGCCGTTGCAAATAGCCGCTTGTTTTGCGGAGTTTCATTAACAAGCCTGCGAAGTCCTTCCGATTCGTTATATGCTTGTTGCAGGTTTATTCCTAAGCGTGATGGGATAAGCCTCGACAATTGCTCCAGTTCCTTTGAATTCAAGCCGAATACCCTGCCGACATCGCGTAATGCAGCTTTTGCCGCAAGGGTTCCAAACGTTACAATTTGCGCAACATGGAGCTCCCCATATTTTTTAGCCACATATTCAATCACTTCATCCCTAAGATGGTCCGGAAAGTCAATATCGATATCGGGCATTGAAATTCGCTCAGGATTCAAAAACCGTTCGAATAATAGGTTATGCTCGATTGGGTCAACATCCGTTATGTACAAAACATAGGCAACAAGCGATCCAGCAGCCGACCCCCTGCCTGGTCCGGTCAATATTCCATGTTCACGGGCATACCTCATGAAATCCCAGACAATTAAAAAGTAATCGCTAAACTTCATTCGTTTAATTACGGCTAGTTCATAGGACAGCCGTTCAAAATATTTTTGGCTTGGCGAGGAAAATCGCTCATTCAATCCTTGTCGGCATAATTTCTCCAGATATTCTTCTGCTTCCAAGCCCTTTTCTGTCGGGAATGCAGGTAAATAGGTCTTGCCCAGCTCGATGTTGACGTTGCATCTTTGGGCGATACGGATGGTGTTTTCCAATGCTTCGGGAAATTCGGAGAGGCAGTCGACCATTTCACTGGCTGTTTTCAAATAGTATTGATCGCTTTGCAATCTTTCTCTATGTTCATCCTGTAACTTATCACCATTTTTTATCGCTAACAAACACTCCTGTGCAAACATATCTTCTTTTTCTAAATAATGAACCTGATTGGCTGCTGCTAGCGGGATATTCATGTCTTTCGACAGCAATTGAAGCTGATTCCTTAGATCCTTTTCTTGTTCAAGTTGATGATTTTGAATCGCAAGAAAAAAATTATTTGCGCCGAAGACGGCTTCAAGCTTTTTTATTAACTCTCTGGCAAATTCCTCTTTGCCCGTTAACAAGGATTGTTCAATTTCTCCTTCACATCCAGGAGTGAGGGCAATCAGCCCCTTTGCATAATGTTTCAGCCATTTTAGGGGAATCCCATTATCGGCTTTCGTTTGCACCGTACTGGAAATTTTCAATAGGTTTTTATAACCAGTTTCATTTTCAGCAATTAAGACCAGTGGATATGATTCATTCTCGTTACTCTCACTTTCCACATCCACGGTTAAACCGATGATTGGTTTTATGTTATTTTTTTTGCACAATTTATAAAACTCTATGGTCCCGTACATTACATTTCGGTCTGTTAACGCAAGCTCCATAAAGCCTTTCTGCTTGGCATTTTCAATTAGATGAGGGACTGAGGCCGTACTTGTAAGCAGACTATACGCACTATATACATGCAGGTGAACAAAAGACATCCTCTTCACACCCTTAATTACTTGATCTTATTCTATATTATAGAACTTTTTTGTGAAAAAGGAAAATATGTTCTCATTTTTTCATCATATTCCTGATTGTTTGTCCATATATTTGATAAAAAGGCCATTTGATTATGTGTAAGGGCGGTTGAAGGGATGAAAGAAATCGGTTTTTTTCCAGCTTTTATTGAAAGCTACTTTATTGCCTTAGGGGTTCTGCTGGGCGGTTCATTAATTGGCGGAATTGCCGCCTTCTTAACAGGTCAACCTCCGCTTACTACCGTTTATCGCTTGTCTTCTTCACTTAGAATTTGGGCAATTATAGCGGCCATCGGCGGGACATTTGATACAGTATATTCGTTTGAAAAAGGCTTTTTGGATGCAGGCACAAAGGATCTTTTTAAACAATTATTATTAATTCTTTCTGCCTTAGGCGGCGCCCAGACAGGTGCACTCATTATTAATTGGCTTACCCAGGAGTATATATCATCATGAGAATTCCGCCATTATACCGCAGACCAGCATGGCAGCGCTTTTTTGCCGGAATGGCTATTGGGGGTGCCATAAGCTGGTGCATCTTTTTATATATTTACGGTGTCTGGCAGGAAGAGAATACGGAATCGCTTCGTAAACAACAGCAAGAAATCGTGGATTTAAACAATGAGAAAAAGATTTGGCAGGAAGAATATAAAGAGATGAACAAACGGAATATTGAGCAGCTTACGGTTCAGAAAATCAATATAAAGATACTCAACGCGGAAAAATATAAGCTGGATTCCTTAAGTGTTTTAGAGACAGAAAACTCGGTTAGAGATGATATCGACATGATGCTGGCAAAGGATTTGGAAACAGTCTACAAATCTAAAGATCTACTGAAAAAAATCATTGAAAACAAACCGATAAAAATCAATGATAAAAGATATAAACTTAAGGTGAATGAATTGGTTATCTATACAAACCTGACAATTCATTTAGAAATACAGTTTGAATAAACGGCCCAATGTCTGGGCCGTTGTTCTTTATTTTAGGCTATGTTAAAAGTAAATGTTGATTTCCGTTACAGGCGCAAGCGGTTCGCGGGGCGGGCGGTGAGCCTCCTCGGCGCTAAAGCGCCTGCGGGGTCTCACCTGTCCCGCTGCTCCCGCAGGAGTCTCGCGCCTTCCACTCCAATCAACATTGTGCTCAAAATCAACAATGTTCTTTAACACAGCCTTATTTTAAATGGTTTTCGCATGCCTCGTCTAGTTCTTTTAAGACGTCTTCTACTTCGTTCCAAGAATAGATTGAAGCACCTGAGGCAAGTGGATGTCCGCCCCCTTTGAACTTTCTCGCTACACCATTTATCACCGGTCCCTTTGAACGGAGCCGCACCCGTATTTGGTCGCCCTCCTCAATGAAAAAGACCCAGGCTTTAATCCCTTTTACATTCCCTAAGGTTCCGACAAGCAGGGAGGCCTCTGCCGGCTTTGCCCCGTATTCCGCTAATAACTCTTTTGTCAGTCTAACAGAAGCAACACCGTTTTTCTGCAGCTCAAATGTTTGGAGAATATACCCGTTTAACTTGATGATATGGGCATCCAATTCGTACATCCTGTCATATAGTTCAGTGCGCGAGAAATGATAGTGGATTAATTCGCCCGCATAGGCAAACGTTTTTTCTGTCGTACTTGGAAAAAGGAATCTGCCAGTATCACCGACAATCCCGGCGTATAACAGTCTTGCCGCCTCATCATTCATTTTCAAGCCTTTTTCTTTTCCGGCTAAATAAAATTCATAAATCATCTCACTGCATGAGCTTGCATTTGTATCGACCCATAATAAGTCTCCATAAGGATCTTCGTTTGGATGATGATCAATTTTGATAAGCTTATCTCCCAATGAGTAGCGGTCATCACAAATCCTTTCGGCATTTGCTGTATCACACACAATCACTAAGGCACCTTTATAGACTTCATCCTTAATTACATCAAGTCTGCGCAGAAAATCTAGCGTTGGTTCCTCCTGGCCAACCGCATAAACCTTTTTCTCAGGGTAGGATGCTTGTAAAACGGACGCCAAACCGCCTTGTGAACCATAGGCATCAGGGTCTGGACGGACGTGGCGATGGATAATAATCGTTTCATATTGTTCAATGGCTTCTACTATTTTCTCTATCATAGGGTCTCCTTCTTAGAACCAAATGTGGCAATTTTTTAATAGAACAGTTACAATTATAAAAGATTTTCGAAACTTGGAGGAACATATTATGTTTGTATTTGTTGTCTTAATTGCAATATTATTTGCTTTCTATTTATTTTATAAAACTAAATACTTCAGAAGCAACCGTCATGTCGAAAAGAAATGGCTTTCAGCAAAAGCAAATATTGCGCTTGGCCTTTTTGTGTTATTATTCGGAATCAATCATCTACTATTCATCTCCGAATCAACGATGACTTATCTTGTTGCTTCCATATTTATTATTTACGGCGCCGTATTCAGCTGGATTGGCTTCAAAAAATATAAACACTACCTGCCATTTGCCATCGAGGAAGCAAAGACTCTCGATGCCCAAAAATAAAAGCGCAAGCGCCCTGGTCAGCGGCGTATGGCCTGGAGCGCTCCAACTGAGATAAAGGAAACACGAAGAGCCGGAGGCGCATTCGTGCTTGACTTATCGTAGGGCGGAGAGCGAGGACATTAGCCGCTAGGGCGCTGGAGCTGGACAATTCTCAATGTTCAATGATATAAATTCTGATAGTAATATAAAAATTGAGCCGCTTCTCAGGTTGGGAAGCGGCTTTCACATTTTTAGCTTCTGTCAATTAACTGGCACATCATCATCGCTTTTCCAACCAAAACTCCTTCATTGAACACTTCGACATCTACCTTGCCAAATTTCCGTCCTACTTCGAGTATCTTTGGATAAATTTCTAATTTACTCTCCATTTGAACTGGTTTAATAAAGTAAATGGTCATGTTTTCGACAACGAGGTCACCTTTTTTATAGCTTCGCAATACCCGGTTGGCTGCATCTGAGACAATGGTCGTAAATACCCCATAGGAAATAGTTCCAAGATGGTTCGTCATTTGCGGCGTCACTTCACAGGAGTAAACTTCTTCCCCTTTTGCCCTGCCCTGCATTAAGACCATTTGATTGGTTACGATGTCATCAATCGTTTCTCCAACCTGCGGCTGCCGTTGGTTCATTTGCAGCGCCTTTAAGACATCCTGCCTGCTGATAATCCCTTCTAACCGGTTGGAGTCATCGGCAACAGGAAGCACTTCAATCCCTTCCCAGACCATCGTATGGGCGGTCGAGGCGACACTTGTCTTCCCATTAACGGTCATCGGATGTTTCGTCATAATCTTGTCGATTGAAGCTTCTAAATCCTGACCCAAAATATCCTTACTTGTCACCATTCCTTGAATCTTCATGTTCTGGTCGACAACAGGATAACGGCTGTGCGTTGTTTCTTGATTAAATTCATGCCATTTTGCCACCTTATCAGACGTTTTTAAATAATAAGTGTCCGCAAGAGGTGTTAAAATATCTTCTACTAAAATAATTTCCTTTTTGATTAATTGGTCATAAATAGCCCGGTTAATCATCGTCGCAACCGTAAAGGTATCATAACTTGTTGAAATAACCGGCAATTCCATTTTATCTGCCAGTTTTTTCACATGATCCTCAGAATCAAAGCCTCCGGTGATTAGCACTGCGGCACCTGCTTTTAACGCCAGCTCATGTGCCTGCGTCCTATTTCCGACAATTAACAGGTTGCCTGCTTCAGTGTATCGCATCATTGCCTCAAGTTTCATTGCTCCGATGACAAATTTATTAAGGGTTTTATGCAAGCCTGTTCTGCCCCCTAATACTTGGCCGTCCACGATGTTTACTACTTCGGCAAAAGTAAGCTTTTCAATATTCTCTTTCTTCTTCCGTTCAATTCGAATCGTGCCAACTCTTTCGATCGTGCTGACATACCCCTTATTTTCCGCTTCCTTAATCGCCCGGTAAGCTGTGCCCTCACTTACGGTCATTGCCTTGGCGATTTGCCTGACTGATATCTTTTCTCCAATCGGGAGTCCATCAATGTATTGTAAAATTTGTTCATGCTTCGTAGCCAAGACCTTCACCCTCTATTTTCAAATTCCACTTTATCTAGTCATTTCTTAACCAGCTTTGTCTAAATTTAATTATAGAGTGTAAAAGACCTTGATTCAATGCGGTATCGCACAAAGTCATCTTATTCCCGTAAAAAAGAGCGTGATTTTGTTTTTTTGTGCTGTCTCTGAGGTCTTTTCCCTTGTTTTTTCGGGCTATAAAGCAAACCAGTTAGATTACCAGCGATCACCATCAATGCAAACACAAGCCAAGCAATCGAAAATATCCCCTCCGCACCAGTTGCATGAATCGATAATCGCGGAACGGCAAAATAGAGCATGAAGGCCACAAGCAGCAGACAAAGCAAATATCTATTCTTCTTCAACTTCTTTTCCTCCTTTTAAAAAATACTGCTTGTTCCATCTTTATGCACATAGGAGGTAAAAAAGTATGATATCGCCTAGAATCGTGCTTAAAAATCGATTGCTTCACCAGGAACTAACACTTTCCCATTTTGATTTTCAAGCAATTCAATAAATTGATATGGATCCTGTTTAATAGGCGGGAATGTATTGTAGTGCATCGGTACAACCGTCTTTGCATTTAACAGTTTAGCGGCATAGGCTGCATCTTCAGGTCCCATTGTAAAATTGTCGCCAATCGGCAAGAAGGCTAAATCAATCGGATGGCGATCTCCAATCAGTTTCATATCGGAGAATAGACCCGTATCACCCGCATGGTAAATGGTTTTACCTTCGCTCATAACAAGAATTCCTGCCGGCATACCGCAATAGATAAGTTCATTATTTTCGGTTTCGTAGCCCGAGCCGTGGAAGGCTTGAGTCAGCTTTACTTTACCGAAATCAAACTGATAGGCACCACCAATGTGCATGCCGTGTGTTTTGACTCCTTGCCAGGACAAGTAGGTAGCAAGTTCGTAATTTGCAATTACAAGGCCATTATGCCTTTTTGCTAACTCAACAGTGTCCCCGACATGGTCATCGTGACCGTGCGATAAGATAATCACATCTGGTTTTACCTCTTCAAGGGTTAAGTCTGTTAATTGATTGCCTGTAATAAAAGGATCAATTAAAATTGTTTTCCCATTTGTGTTAATTTGGACAACTGAATGTCCGTGATAAGAAACTCTCATCATCCCATCTCCTTTTTTATTGTAATGGCTGTGTTAAAAGTGAATGTTGATTTCCGTTCCAGGCGCTTCGCTTTCCGCGGGGCGGGCGGTGAGCCTCCTCGGCGCTAAAGCGCCTGCGG
>NZ_JBHVSI010000033.1:0-39914 GCF_042885335.1 Neobacillus sp. NPDC058068
TTCCTTTGCGCAGGGGCCTCCAAGCGAAGCGCGGAAGTTAAAAAAAATACGCCAAATCAAGCCGGATAAATATCTATTTTATTGACAGAAGTCCAAGATTCGCTGATAAATCAGTTGAATTCGCTGAAATATCCCCAATAATCGCTGATAAAAAAGTAATGAAGGTTTGCACAAATATTGCTAACCCACTTTTAAGGCTAAACAATACCGATTAGCAAATAAAACCGCCATTTTCGCAAATAAATTCGCAAGTGAAAAATTGGAAAATAGCAAATAAAGTACACCTTTTCGCAAATAGAATAGGAATTTGATGTGCCTCTAACGTATTCTATTTCAGCAAAAAAATACCTTGAATATTACACTCATCAGAACTCGAATTTTACTGGTCGTAAAAATAAATCTTCTAATGTTGCTTTTGCATTTTTATTATCAAATATGATTTCGTAGATTGCATTACAAATTGGGAGATCTACGTCATACTGTTTGGACAATTCTCTTAATGCCTTAACGGTGGAAACACCTTCTGCTAATTTTCCAAACCTTTCTCCTTCAACAAAGGCTTGGCCAAATTTTCGATTATGACTATGCTCCGAAAATAATGTTGCTTCATAATCTCCTAGATGGCTTAATCCATATATAGTTATATCATTCCCTCCCATAGCTCGAACAAGACGGGAAATTTCTCTGGTCCCCCTTGCCATAAGGGAGCCTTTTAAACTGCTATAATTCAATCCATCTAACATTCCGGCTGCAATACCCATAACATTTTTGGTAGCAGCCCCAATTTCATTTCCAATAAGATCTTGCCCGTAGTAAAACCTAATTAAATCACTAGTTAACTCTTTAACCATCTTTTTAGTTATGTCTACATTTTCAGAACCTATAACCATACAATTAGGAATATTATTTACAAAATCTTGTACATGTCCCGGCCCTACCCACACTGCTAGATTAATATTTTTTCCTACCTCTTCACCAAATACTTGAGTAAGTCTTTTTCCACTATCAGCCTCTAATCCTTTCATACATAAGATGAATGTTTTACCATGGATTTCATATAAGGTACTTAATTGATTTGCAAATGTTCGTAATTCTTGCGCACTAATGGAAATGATGATTATTTCAGCAAATGAAACCGCTTTCCCCAAAGAATTACTTAATCCGATATCATCAGGTAATGAAAGATAATCATTTTTTCTCGTTTCTGCTAATCCTTTGTAATTTCTTGAGTTTTCTCTTCCCCATAACATCACATTATGTCCAACTTTATGAACATACCATGCTAAAAAAGTTCCCCAACGTCCACATCCTAAAACTGAAATATTCATTATGTCACCCTCCAATTTATTAATAATAAGGTCACCAATTATAAATGAATTGAAAATTAGAAAAAATTAAATCCAATTAATTTTACAACAAATCTTCCTGTCGATGTAGCCAAAACATAGAATAATGTTAATTATTATCTCGACGGATTTACCACTCTTTGAATGGGGTAAATTATTAGAAAAAATGAACTAAACGGGCTCAATTCCCTATCTCAATACTTGATATTGCAAGAGTTAGCCTTAATAATAGAAAATGAAGATGGAGGTGATTAAGGTGATCGTAGTGACAAAAGAAAAAATTGAAGGCTACAAAATTGTTGAAATTAAAGGGCCGGTATTCGGACTAATTGTAAGAAGCAGAGGGCTTGGCGGCGATATTATGGCAGGCTTAAAATCCCTTGTAGGTGGCGAAATCAAGCAATATACGGCAATGCTTGAGGATTCTCGGAAAGAAGCGTTAGACCGTATGATTGTAAATGCAACCCAAATGGGTGCAAATGCCATTGTGATGATGCGATTTGATTCAGGTGAAATTGGTAAAAATATGAGTGAAATTGTGGCATATGGAACAGCTGCTGTTGTGGAGAAGGAATAATGAATTTCATCATCGGTTTCTACATTCTAGAAATTATCGGTGCAATTATTTGCATTTTACTTGGATACTTTATTTATGATAAACGGGTTAAACGCAATCACGGGGCAAAAGTTCCGAAAGGATTTATATCGACAGAGGAAGTAAATATTGACCCTGTGTCGGGTGAAAAAATGAGAGTGTATTTTAATCCCGAAACAGGTGAACGTTTTTATAAAAAAGAGAAATAGGTTTTAAACAGTATAGGTTCTTTTACAAGACAAGCAAATTTGCATTCGAAAATCGACTTAAAAACATATAAAATATCGGTTAAAAACCGATATTTTATATGTTTTTTCATCCTTAGCTGTTGGTTTCTTTCTACTCCACAATGCTATTTCCATACTCTTTGACGTTGCAAGAATTCTTGGACATATCCCCAAACTGATACGGGAGACATGATCATTTGATAGCACAAAACAAAAACGATAAAGCCAAACCGATTTTTTCGAATCTGCAATCCTAATTCTTGAAAAACTGCTTTTTGGTAGCGGTACAGTAAATAATTCGAGAGCAGTGCTAATGGTAATACAAGAAGTGTATGAGCTCCGACAATCCAGAAGATGCCGAAAAAGCTCAAGATGAGTCCCGGAATCCAGGCAAATGTGTAAACAACATCCAGAAATGGCATCACCAAGTTTGATCCAGTTAAATAACGTGTGAAAATTCTAGGCTGTTCCCATGGTTTTACTCGTTTAAGCGCTTCAATCATTCCTCTTGCCCAACGGCTGCGTTGACGAGCAAAGTGACGGAAATTCGTAGGCACATCCGTAAAGGCAATGGCCGTTGGTTCAAAAAAGACCTTATAGTTTTTCTCTAAAAATGCCCAGGTAAGAACAATATCTTCTCCAATTGCATCCGGCCATCCGCCAACCTCATTGACAACATCAGTTAGATATAGACTGTACGCTCCTTGTGCAACAAGCGTCCCTTGATACAAGCCTTGCAATCGTTTAATCGAGGCAATACCTAAAAAGTAATCCCATTCTTGAAGTCGAGCCAACCAATTTTCTCGGCTATTCCGAACAAGAACAGCTCCCGCTACCGCACATACTTCTTTTGGTGCAGATTCCATGCGAGATACTAAACGGCGAACGGCCTGAGGATGCAATAATGTATCGGCATCAAGCGTGATGACATATTTTGTCTCTACAACTGAAAGAGCTTTATTTAAGGCATGATGTTTTCCGGGCGTCTCCTCGAAAAGGACGTGAATATCGAGTCCCAATTCCTTTCCTACCCGTTGTGAAACCTCTGCTGTAAGGTCGGTCGAATGATTATCGATTACATAAATGCGCATCTGCCCGGCATAATCTTGTTTGGCTAATTGCTGTAATGTCTCGGCAATCGTCTTTTCTTCGTTCCAACAAGCAATTAAGATACTTAATGGTTCTTTTGGATCAAGCGTTTTAAAAGCCGGTTGTCGGTCAAACATGAGACTTACTACCATAAAGGCATTTAAGTATCCAGGCAGATAAGCAATGCCTGCAATGAGAACAATGGCAACAGGAATGCTCACAACTTCCCCAAAATCCTTTACCCATGAAACTGAAAGAATGATTGAAAAAACCATCCATGTTAGTGCTAGTCCGTGACTAAGCCAGAACTTTTCTCCTACAGGGAGATAAAATCCACGCTGAAACGGAAATGTTGTCTTTCTTAAAACATATCTAGTTTCTATTTTCAAAGGAAGAAAAGCCTCCTTCTAATATGCATTCAGGTACACCATATTTTATAATATTTATAGGCAGAATCATCTACTTTTGTGGAATTACCAAAAACAATACATTAGTAGGAGTGTATTACCATTCAACTGAATCTTCTTTTGATATACTATTATTAATCATTATGTACATATGAGGTGCCAGCATGAAGAAAACGATTGGGATATTTGCCCATGTGGATGCAGGAAAAACGACATTGGCAGAACAGCTGCTTTTTCATACCAAAGCCATTCGGCAAAGAGGCCGTGTCGACCATCAGGATACCTTTCTTGATACGCATGAAATTGAAAAACAACGAGGGATTACGGTATTCGCTGACCAAGCGATGTTTTCTTTGAACGTATCTGAGTATTATTTGATCGATACCCCTGGCCATGTCGATTTTTCCCCGGAGATGGAACGCGCGATTCAAGTGATGGATTATGCGATTGTGATTATCAGTGCGGTTGAAGGAATCGAAGGTCATACAGAAACTGTATGGCGGCTTTTAGGAAAACATCGTACGCCAACTTTTTTCTTTATTAATAAAATCGACCGAGTTGGAGCTGATGCTCAAAAGGTCCTGGATGAAATTCGCGCCAACCTCACTAATGATGTCGTTGACATGACCGAGACATTGAACAACGGCGAAATGAACGAGGCACTGATTGAATTTATTGCAGAGCGAAATGAATCCCTTTTGGATACATACATGGACACCGGGTATCAACATGAACTTTGGCTAGAAACTCTGAAAGCGCAGCAGCGGGAAAATCAAATTTTTCCATGTGCAAGCGGTTCTGCCCTGCAGGATATCGGCATCAAAAGCTTTCTTGAAAAATTAGATTTATTAACGGCAACGAATTATGTCAGTGAGGGGTCATTCTCTGGCCGCGTCTATAAGATTCGTTATGATGATAAAGGGACAAGAATCACGTTTATCAAAGCCCTAAGCGGCACCTTAAAGGTACGTGATGAAATCAGTTACAGGGATGAGGATGAGCTGCTGTTTGAAAAAATCACCCAAATCCGATTGTATAATGGGACGAAATTCAAGACTGTCGATCAAGCTTCAGCCGGAGATATCTTCGCTGTAACAGGAATGACTTCAGCTGCCGCTGGAGCCGGCTTAGGAACCATAATGGAAAAAGCTGATAATGAAATGGTTTCTGCTTTAAAATCCAAAGTGATTTTTGATCGATCGGTAAATGTAAAAGAAGTATTGCGGTATTTTAAGATTTTGGATGCCGAAGATCCTGCCCTGAACGTGACTTGGGTTGAACGGTTGCAGGAAATCCATATTCACGTCATGGGAACGATTCAACTGGAAGTGTTAAAGCTAGTTATTAAGGATCGCTTTCATCTCGATGTGGAATTTGCCGAACCGGAAATCTTATACAAAGAAACAATTGGTTCTCTGGTAAAAGGATACGGTCATTTTGAACCATTAGGGCATTATGCGGAAGTCCATCTAAAAATAGAACCCGCACCTAGAAACAGTGGCATTTCGTTTGAAAGTGATTGCCATACTGATCACTTGCCAGTCGGAACCCAGAACGTAATCCGTCATCACCTGTTTGAGCGGGAACATCATGGGATTCTAACAGGCTCTCCGATTACCGATGTGAAAATCACATTACTGACTGGACGAGCCCATATTAAACATACCTCCGGCGGCGACTTTAGAGAGGCAGCTTACCGAGCATTACGGCAAGGACTCGAGAAAGCTGAGAACATTCTCCTCGAACCGTTTTATGATTTTAAGATAAAGATAGATTTGGATCATATCGGTAAAGTGCTGACCGATATTCAAAAGGCACATGGCAGCTTCGACCCGCCAATGACGGAAGGAAACAAAACCATTATAACTGGGAAAGTGCCAGTAGCCACCTTTATGAACTACGGTCCAGAATTCGCATCACTTACACAGGGGAAAGGCGTGCTGAATCTAGTAGTTGGCGGCTATTTTCCTTGTCACAATCAGGTCGAAGTAATCGAAAGAATCCATTACAATAAAGAAGCGGACCCAGAGTATACGTCGTCTTCGATTTTCTGTTCAAAAGGTCAAGGCTATTCCGTTTCCTGGGATGAAGCGGAAGCGGAAATGCATTGTCTTTAGCAGCGTGGCTGGTTAGTTATTATTTAATTATACTTATGAAGGACATTTCTTTCTCGATTTTCACCCGAAGTGTCCTTCATCATCCTTATGAAGGACATTTCCATCGTGCTTTTCACCCGAAGTGTCCTTCATCTCCCTTATGAAGGACATATTCCTTTCGCTTTTCACCCGAAGTGTCTTTCATCTCCCTTATGAAGGACATTTCCATCGCGATTTTCACCCGAAGTGTCCTTCATCATCCTTATGAAGGACATTTCCATCGTGCATTTCACCCTAAGTGTCCTTCATCTCCCTTATGAAGGACATTTCCCTCACGATTTTCACCCGAAGTGTCCTTCATCATCCTTATGAAAGACATTTCCATCGCCATTTTCACCCGAAGTGTCCTTCATCTCACTTATGAAGGACATTTCCCTTTCGCTTTTCACCCGAAGTGTCTTTCATCTCCCTTATGAAGGACATTTCCATCGCCATTTTCACCTGAAGTGTCCTTCATCTCCCATCAAAAAAAAATATCGTTCCTATACAATAATCATCTTTATAAAGTTTCCACAATTCCTTTCCAACAAGACCCCGTCTTTACGAGTCCATGAAAAAAGAGTTGCCGCAGCAACTCATTTATCAGGTAAAGTAACATACATATTCACCTTGGACCAGTTGCGAATTCGACAAATAGACAGGTTGAATCGTTATTCCCGATACCAGTTTTCATCGAATTTCAGGTTTAACGCCTTACCTAAACAAATACCAAATCTTATAAACCCTCGCCCTCTCGCAGTAATGAGGTTTCCATCTTGAACCACCAATTCAGCAGAATAATTTTCTTTTTCAAATACACCTACCTGATCCCGCTGTTCCTCCGTCATCCCTACCGTATAATTCTTTCCACTTAAGACTCCAGCCTTGGCCAAAAGAAACGGAGAACTGGAAATACTGGCAATAATTTTGACATTTCCACTCACCTTTTTAATGAAATCAAAAAATCTCTCTTCGTAATTTAGTGACATAATATCCATACAGCCTGGGAACAAAAGGCTATCTATCTCATCAATATTTATTTCATCAATGGTCGTGTCAGGTACACAAGATAACCCTGACTCCCCCCCTAATGAATTGATTGCTTAGGCCAACAGTAACAACAGGCTTATTTCCTTGCATTAATATTGATAAGGCTACGCTTAACTCATATTCACTGAATTGAGGATATAAAAATACTGCCGTTTTTTTCATTGAACTCTTCTCCCTGCCCTGGTCTTATCATAAGTAATCATTTTTCCCATAATCCAATTTCCCCATAAAATACTAGCAAAATAAATAATACTTATTCATTCATATTAAATTATTGCTCTAGTTATTTGACTTAAACAAAGACTAATCCTTATTACAGCCTTTCACTTTACTAAAAGTGATTAGATTAAGTAAACTATTAATTAATATGTTAAAAGGAGAGTTAATTAAATGATCAACGTTTTATTTGTCTGCCTAGGAAACATTTGCCGTTCACCGATGGCTGAAGCTGTATTTCGCGACTTACTGAAGAAGGAAAATTTAAGCAACAAAGTAACCGTCGATTCCGCTGCGACTAGTTCATGGCATATTGGTTCTCCACCACATAAAGGAACACTAACCATTTTAAAAAAATATAACATTTCATCAGATGACCTTGTTGGGCGACAATTAACAAAGAAAGACTTTGAAAAGTTCGACTACATCATCGGAATGGACGAAAGCAACACAAAAAACATATTCGAAATAACCGGTAAACCGAATCATCCAAAAATCGTTCGTCTGCTAGACTTAACCGACCACAAAAAGGATGTTCCCGACCCTTATTACACCGGAGATTTTGAAGAAACCTATCAGCTAATTTCAGATGGCTGTCGTGGCTTACTTGAGAAAATCCTCATTGAAAATAACTTAAAATAAAAAAATCCCGCTGATATTTTGATTGGCGGGATTGTTAAGCAATGGCACTAAAACCGAAACTTACGAGGGACAGGGTTGAACTGTCCCATATCGTTTATTTATTTTTATTTCTTTGGGCTTTTAATGCTATTTTTTCAAGTCCATTTTCTCCCGCTATTTCAACATCTGCTTTTGTTGGCACGGCATTTTTATTATATTTATTTCGGTTATTCTCATTTTTAGCCATTTTTTCACCACCCTTGTAGTTTGATGAGATTATTGCTTTAAGGATGCCAATCATCTTAAACACACAATTTTAAGATATCGGAGTAGTAGTTTCTTCGTTATTAGCACCCACGATTTTAGTTTGCTTTCTAATTTTGAATGCTATGCCATTTGATTTTCTTCTACAAAAAACTTCCTATTATGCTAGAACCACCATGAACAATATCGAAAAATAAAAATGAACCCCGGTTTAATTAATCCGGGGTTCATTTGCTTATTTTTCGACTATACGAAAGTTGCTTCTTTAAGCTGCTTTTTTGATATCGATTTTTTTCCCTTCTTTACGCCACTGCTTAAATTCAGCTGCTGCTGTGAAAAGGACATCTGTTGATGAGTTAAGGGATGTTTCAAAAGAGTCTTGTAAAACACCGATGATAAAGCCTACGCCGACTACCTGCATGGCGACATCATTTGGGATTCCGAATAAGCTGCATGCCAGTGGAATCAATAATAAGGAACCACCCGCAACCCCAGAAGCACCGCATGCACATACAGCTGACAATACGCTTAGGATAATAGCCGTCGGGATGTCGACAGGAATTTCGAGTGTATGAACCGCTGCAAGCGTCAAAACAGAAATTGTAACGGCTGCACCCGCCATATTGATGGTGGCGCCTAATGGAATGGAGACCGAATAGGTATCCCTGTCCAATTCTAATTTTTCACATAATTTCATATTTACAGGAATGTTAGCAGCCGAGCTGCGTGTAAAGAATGCTGTAATTCCGCTTTCCTTAATGCACTTTAATACAAGCGGATATGGGTTCTGACGAATGGCTGTGAACACAATGATTGGATTGACAACAAGGGCCACAAAGAGCATACAACCAACCAAAACGGCAAGTAATTTTCCATAGCCTAATAATGATTCGATTCCATTTGTCGTAATCGAGTCGATAACCAGACCCATAATTCCTAGGGGTGCAAACTTAATCACCCATGTAACCATTTTAGATACAGCATCTGAAAAATTAGAAATCATCGTTTTTGTCGTATCTGGTGCATTTCTTAACGCCATTCCAAGGACTAATGCCCAAGCTAAAATTCCGATATAGTTGGCATTATAAATAGCTTTTACTGGGTTATCCACAACGTTTAACAGTAATGATTTAAGAACCTCTGTAATACCGCCGGGAGCCGCTAAATCCGCCGCTCCCTTTGCAAGTGTTAAACTTACTGGGAAAACAAAGCTTACAATAACGGCAATTAATCCAGCTAGAAAAGTACCTAATAAATAAAGTCCGATAATCGATTTCATGTTCGTTTGGTGACCACTCTTATGTTGGGCAATGGCCGACATAACCAAGAATAAAACCAAGACGGGCGCAATCGCTTTCAAAGCTCCTACAAATAGTGAGCCCAAAATGATAACAGGCTTTGCTACTTCTGGGATCAACACAGCTAAGATAATCCCAATAATTAATCCAATAATAATTTGTTTTACCAGGCTCAATTGATTCCACTTTTTCCATAGATTTTTCACAGATGATTCCCCCCTATTGTCAAAGAAAAAAGGTTAGAGTCCAAAGAGATTTACTGCATTTTGAACTTTTTTATTCTAACAAATAATATTATAAAGAATATTTTGATATTTTACAATAGTATTTAAAAAGTGTAGTTATGGAACAACGTCTGCCATGCTTTTTTCTGTAATCGTACTGATGCTAAAACATCCAAAATTAGGGCTTAATTAGCCGCTTCATTACATAAATCTCAGCATAAACTGGAAAGTAGTCAGGCAACACCATACAATACCTCCTTAATTGCTTTAGATTGCGTTCAGTGCAATAAAGCAAAGAATGAAAAAGAAAAAGCCCTTAAAAAAGGACTTTTTTTTCATTCCTTGACCGGAAATTAATTGCTTTTCATTAATAGAAACAAGTTGCGCCAATAATGATTAACAAAATGAACAATACAACGATTAAGGCAAAACCTCCGCCAAAACCGCAGCCTCCACCGTAACCATAGCCACCATAGCCACCACAGCCGCAGCCGCCAAATCCACCACCGTATCCGTACATACATCTCCCCCCCTTCAATTAGGTATCAATTGGTTAATAATATCCTCCGCCCAAAAAGGACGCACCAATTATAATGAGAAGGATAAACAATACAACCACTAGGGCAAAACCGCCACCAGCTCCTACGCCGTCCATTTCACATTCCTCCTTTGCAACGACTTACTACAAAATATGTTCAATTTGAAAATGTGTATGGGCTCTTCGAAATGGACCTTTTGGGGTTGTCGATGAAAAAAGGGGTGGCGCCGTGCTGAAAGTCGTAAAAATCGACTTAATATTTAATCGAAATGGATCTATAAAAAACTTTATGAACTGTAGAAAAATGAAGTATTAAAGAGTACTTTATCGATAATAACGTTTTCATTGTATTTCACAAAATTATTACAATCAGTTATACTTTCATGTGGTAATAACGGACCCGACTTTCATGAGAGTTGGAAGTCAAAAATATTTATTAATAAATGAGGTGTAACGGGTTGAATGTTAGTAAAATTAAATATGAATGGTTCGGAAATATAAAGGGAGATATCCTTTCTGGTACTGTTGTTGCATTAGCACTTATTCCAGAAGCAATTGCCTTTTCCATTATTGCGGGCGTGAATCCAATGGTTGGGTTATATGCCTCCTTCTGTATTGCCCTTGTAATTGCTTTTGTTGGCGGCAGACCTGCGATGATTTCAGCGGCTACGGGAGCAACAGCCTTGTTAATGGGCGGCTTAGTGAAAGATTACGGATTACAGTATTTATTAGCTGCCACCATCCTAACAGGTATAATCCAAATTATTTTTGGTTCTCTGAATGTAGCTCGATTAATGAAATTTATTCCACGTTCGGTTATGGTCGGTTTTGTTAATTCATTAGCGATTTTAATTTTTATGGCACAGCTTACCCATTTTAAAGGCCAATCATGGGTGATGTACGCAATGGTTGCGGGAGGATTAGCGATCATTTACCTTTTCCCTCGGATAACCAAGGCTGTCCCTTCCCCACTTGTCGCCATTATTATTATCACCATTATTTCGGTGGCAACTGGTGCTCATGTAAAAACTGTAGGAGACTTAGGACAACTAAGTCAGTCCTTGCCTACATTTTTCTTTCCAAATGTCCCCATTAATCTAGAAACACTAAGAATCATTTTTCCTTATTCACTTGGAATTGCTGTTGTTGGATTAATTGAGTCTCTCTTAACCGCTCAAATTGTCGATGATCTGACAGATACGGGCAGTAACAAAAATAAAGAGGCGCGCGGTCAAGGGATTGCCAATATTGTTTCAGGATTATTTGGCGGAATGGCTGGTTGTGCCATGATTGGTCAATCCGGAATCAATGTTAAATCAGGCGGACGAGGAAGACTATCCACCTTTTGGGCTGCTGTATTTTTATTGATCCTTATCGTTGCCCTTAATGATGTCCTTGTAAAAATTCCAATGGCTGTCTTAGTCGCCGTTATGTTCATGGTCTGCATCGGGACATTTGATTGGTCTTCAATAAAGAAACTGCCAATTATGCCTAAATCTGAAACTGTGGTTATGGTTGTGACAGTGATTACTGTTGTAGCAACAGATAATTTATCCATTGGGGTGTTAATAGGCGTCATCTTGAGTGCGATTTTCTTTGCCTCTAAGATTTCAAAAGTAGAGGTTAAAATGATTTCGAGAAAAGGTTCACGTAAAAAGGTTTATCAAGTATCCGGGCAGCTTTTCTTTGTCTCTGTGACAGATTTTGTCAATCAGTTTCATTTTATAGAAGAAATACCGGAAATCGATATTGATTTCTCCCATGCTCACCTTTGGGATGACTCTGCGATCGGTGCGATTGATAAAATTGTCCTGAAATATCAGCAAAATGGAGTAATGGTTAATCTGAAGGGTTTAAATGTAGACAGCGCCAAACTCTTAGACAAACTTACTGTTCAGACCACCCCAGTTGTTCTTGAAAAGGTATCAAATCATTAAAACATGGAAAACACGCTAAATGATGTCAGCGTGTTTTTGTATTTTTTTCAAAAAAATAAAGCTGCCGCGGCAGCTTCATTAACGTATGTTCCAAAGATTTATCTAAAGACCAGCTCTTTTTCGCTTAGACCAAGCGTATGCGCTGTTGAAGTATGAATATCGTGCAGAAGCTCTGGGTTTTTCATTAGTGACAAGCCGTAAGAAGGAATCATTTCCATAATTTTCGGTTCCCACTCTTTTATATGTTGCGGGAAGCATTTATTCATTACCTCAAGCATAACGGGAACAGCAGTAGAAGCACCTGGTGATGCACCTAGTAAGGCTGCGATTGAGCCATCAGCTGCACTAATCACTTCCGTACCAAATTGAAGTGTACCTTTGCCTTCAGCTTCAGTATCTTTGATCACTTGTACTCGTTGGCCCGCTACCACGATATCCCACTCCTCGCTTTTGGCGTCCGGGATAAACTCTCGTAGCTCTTCAATCCGCTGTTCTTTCGATAACATTAGCTGTTGGATTAGGTATTTTGTCAATGGAACGTTTTTTGCACCTGCCGCTAACATCGTAATGAGATTATTTGGTTTTACAGAACCGATTAAATCCATATTTGAACCAGTTTTTAAGAATTTAGGTGAGAACCCGGCAAACGGGCCAAATAACAATGATTTTTTGTTGTCGATATACCGTGTATCAAGATGCGGAACTGACATCGGCGGAGCACCAACTGCCGCTTTACCGTATACTTTTGCGTGATGCTGCGCGATAACCTCTGGATTGTTACATACCAGGAAAAGTCCGCTTACCGGGAATCCGCCAATATGTTTACTTTCAGGAATACCCGTTTTTTGCAGTAAAGGCAAGGACCCGCCGCCACCGCCAATAAAGACGAATTTTGCCCGATGGCTTTCGATGGCACCGGTTGCAATATTCCACACTTTTAATTCCCATAAGCCGTCCTCAGTGCGTTTAATATCATCAACTTGATGATTGTATTTGATATCAACATGTTGATTTTTCAAGTGGTCGAACAATTTGCGCGTTAAAGCGCCAAAGTTGACATCCGTTCCAGAATCGATTCTTGTTGCAGCTATGGGTTCATTCAATTTACGGCCTTCCATGATCAGCGGAATCCATTCTATCAGCTTTTCATGGTCATCGGAAAATTCCATCCCTTGAAACAGGGGATTGTTTGATAGCGCTTTAAATCGTTTTTTCAAAAATGTTACGTTTTGTTCCCCTTGGACTAAACTCATATGCGGTATTGGCATGATAAAGTCCTGCGGATTACGCATTAGCTTGTTGTTTACAAGATAAGACCAAAACTGCATGGAAAGCTGAAACTGTTCATTAATTTTGATTGCTTTGCTAATATCTATCGATCCATCTGGTTTTTCGACCGTATAGTTAAGCTCACACAGTGCTGCATGCCCTGTTCCTGCATTATTCCACTCGTTAGAGCTTTCCTCTCCTGCGTTAGCGAGCTTCTCAAACACTGTAATTTCCCATTCCGGTACTAATTCTTTTAAGAGTGTCCCTAAGGTCGCACTCATAATTCCGGCGCCAATTAAAATAACATCTGTCGTAGTTCCGCTGTTGCTCATATTTATCAACCTTTTCCCCTAATATTTGCAGAAAAGATAGAGGTGTCACACCAAGATAATGCAACACCTGGTCACACACCTTTTCTATCTATCTTAATTATAACTCATTGATAGTGTAAAACAATTATTTACAGCTTCATATATCTATTATTATATGATAATTTAAAATTATTTAAAAGGTGGAAATAGTAATAAGTATCACCAAGTTGCCAAGAAACACACATAAACCAAATCCTATGAATGCCAAGAATCCAAATCAGAATGCTACCAAAATGGTCAGTGCCCCAATGATTGTACCTAAAGTTTTGGTATACCTAAACTCTTTCAACCGATCCCCTCTTTCACTTTTTCTTTAAAGAATATTTAGCCGATTTACCAGCAGTTCTTTCCATTCGTTAGCCAATTCTTCAACAGCCAATATTCTTTTTATCCCTTCGACATCCTTTTGCTTATGAAAATAAATCTCATTTCCATAAAGAATGGATACCTTTTTTGGATGTGATTCCAATAATGTAATTTTGGAATCGTTTCGGACAATACCTTCTTCTATTACACGACACAAATAACCTGTAAAACCCGTTTGTACCATCCTTTTTAGAAGAAAAGGATTATTAGTTCTCTTTGAAATTGTGCTGCACGGGATTCTACCTTGAGTTATTTGTATAACAGCTTCTCCAAGACGAAAAATGTCCCCAATATAAACATCTTTTTCCAACATATTCGTAACAGTTAAATTCTCACCGAAAGTTGAAGGTGGTAAAGGATTTCCAAATTCTTTTTCCCAAAGCAAATAGTGTTCATAAGGGTATACACATACCGCACGGTCAGAACCACCGTGATTCCGTAAGTCTGCAACTCCATCTCCCAGAAATCCATCTTTTGTTAAGTGAGCTTCTTCAATTGTTTGTTTGCAAATTCCTGTCTCCATTTCCCCATTATTCCCGTACTTCATTTTTTGGGGTAATCCAATTGAAACGTTTTTTAGTTCTATAACTTTACTACTTGCCACTGTATATATACCCACTTTCTATTATTTTTAGGTGATTATTCTTAAATTTTATCATTTATATTTAATCTATTTTTACTTTTTGGCTGTGTTAAAAGTGATGTTGATTTCCGTTCCAGGCGCTTCGCTTTCCGCGGGGCGGGCGGTGAGCCTCCTCGGCGCTAAAGCGCCTGCGGGGTCTCACCTGTCCCGCTGCTCCCGCAGGAGTCTCGCTGTATCCACGTCCAATCAACATTGTGCTCAAAATCAACAATGTGCTTTAACACTGCCTACTTTTTAAGAAGTGCCTTGTTCTGATTGGAATAATAAATTAGACACTGCCATTAAAACTAAGTTCTTATGAAAAACCGACATCAACTCAAACCTAACATTCCTTGAGGTTTCAAAGAAATTCTCTGGTTTTACAAGAGCAACCATACAAAATTCATAACCAACATATCGTAGGTTTGGATTTAGGTCAGTTATGCCATAATACCTAAAGTCTTGTTCAGGAGTGCCATCTTCACCTCTTAGTAGAGTTTCACCATACTTTTCATTGCAAATTTTACATATCTCTTCTAGCAATAGCTTAATTCTTTCCGGCTCCTCTTGATAACTTACCGTTACTCGTTCTATTACCCTCATTTTACCTTTATTAAAATTCTCGATTGTTCTAATCTCCCCATGTGGGATTGTTAGAAGTTTCCCTGACCATTCACGAATTTGCATAAATCGGATTCCTATTTCCTCTACTGTACCTGAATTAACACCATTAAATGTAACATAGTCGCCAACTCGAAATTCTTTATCAGATATTCTGGTAAAACCTAATAGAACATCTTTTAATATTTGTTGTGCTGCAAAGCCTAAAATGACACCCATTATTCCCGCACCCGCAAGGAGGCCTTTAATATCAATGAATTGTCCAATAATGTATATGATTAGAATGATTGCAATCAAATATTTTAAAGTAGAGCGAATTACACCTTGTATAGTTTTAGAATCAGCTTCGGGAATTAGGTGTGATTTTTTTAAAAACCAAGAAGTGGTTCTATTTACTAGAAATGAAATAGTCATTAACAACAACACCATCAACACAAGCCGAAAAAATAAAAAGCCCTTAATGGATTCAACGAGATTTTCTGTATAGGTTAATACATTCAAACCTTTCACCTCGGTTTTTTCCTTGCAGCAGGCAAGAAAAATTTTATTTCAAATCCTTTTATTTTATATTATGCGAAATAAATATGTAAAAATGTACAATTACTATGGAATCAGGCTCTTCTATGCCATAAGCACCGTTCCTATGGACTCAACCAAAGTAGAAAATGTTTTAAAAAAGTGCCAGGCGCCATTATGAAATTGGTTTAACTAATCTAAAAAAACAATGCCATTTGCCGAACTTCGGGCTGATGGCATTGCTTTTTCTATACATTTTATTGTTTATTTAGATAGGTTAATGAGTATGATCAATTTCTATTTTTTATTGATTGATACGGAACCGGCACTTGATCGCAGCTTGAGCTGTGGACCACCTGAACCAATAGAGGCGATGACACGTTCACGGTCCTTTGTATTGTACGAAACGTTTGCCAGATTTACATCAACATGACCAGCAGATGTCTGGAGGTTCATTTGAAGAGACTCTGGTTGCTGTTCGGTTACGATCCGAACGGAACCGGCACTGCTGCTTGCGTAAATATCATGAGTAATCGCCTTTAACTGGACATCAATCGAACCTGCACTATCAGTTAAATCCAACTTTCCTTCAATGTTGGTTAACTTCATACTACCTGCGGATGAATGAGCAGTTATATCACCTTTTAAGTCATTTGCCCTAATGCTGCCTGCGGAAGAGTCCAAATCAAAGTGGTTGGCTGAAATTTGTTCGATGGTAATACTGCCTGCTTGTGAATGACCTTTCAGTTTACTGTACATTTTTTGTGGCACTTCAACATCGGCTTGAAGTTGTTTAGTCATGAATTCAAAAGGAGAAAAATGAAATAGAGAATCATTTTTTGGTCCAATATCAATTATAGCAGTTTCTCCGCTCGTACTTACAGAAAGCACAATATTTTTTTTCGATGTTCCACCGTGGAGATGAACGGTGATTACATCAGATTTTGTAGGGTAAAAATGGACACTAGATAAGCGAGATTCCAACTCGATTTTATTAATGTCTTTTGCATTGATCGTTTTTGTTTCGTCTATAGTGACAGTAGAAAAATTGTCATGAGTATATCCATAAGCTACAACTCCGATTACCCCAATTACCAAGCCTAAAATAGCTGCAACGATAGAATATTTCTTCAAATTAATAACTCCCTTTCACGATTTTTACGTTGAGTTTCCAGTACCAGTGGATTAACTTTAAAAACCACTTTGCAAGAAAATTTGTCACTAGTAAAAATAGATACCCAAATGAAAAAGTCGCAAGGATTAAGAAGAACGCAAGTAGTATTGGTGTATCGTGCGTAAATAAATTAATGATAAATGCAACGGGAGTAATAAGGCAAGCGAACGCAGCAGCATACAGACCAATAAAAGCACCAGCAATCCCTACAACTGGCCCTATGATGAAAATTAGATTAAACAAGAGCATGCCCAAAAATGCAAAAATGTTAGGTCCGACATTTGTAATGGGTTCCTTTTTTGAACCACTAAGTTTGTCAGTAGGTACAAATACACCTAATTCATCTGCGATCGTTTTTGGGGAGCCTAAATCCTCAACAGCCTCCTCCTCGGTTTTCCCATTTTCTATAGCCGAATCAATATGAGCTTCGTAATCACTTAGAATATCCTTTCGTTCCCCTTCAGGTATCTGTACCATTAGACGGTTAAGTTCGTTTAAAAATTGCTGCTTGGTCATCAATCCATCCCCTCCTCAATAATCTCATTCACACTGGCAGAAAATTGCTGCCATTCTTGTACCAACTGTTCAAGATATTCTCGTCCGGCTTTTGTCAATTGATAGTATTTTCTTGGCGGGCCCTCATTAGATTCCGCTAAATAGGTAGCGAAATAGCCTTCTTTCGTTAATCGCCGTAATAAAGGATATACGGTTCCTTCCGCGATTTGGATTTTATCAGAGATGCTGTGAACCAACTCATATCCATACCGATCCTTTTTCAATGTAAAGACCAAGACACATAATTCCAGTGCACCCTTCTTAAATTGAACATTCATGTGAATCACCTGCCTATAAAGTAATGATTACTACTGAATAATATATAGTAGTAAAATATGAAAAATATACCATCACAGGATTACTATATCATCCACTACTAATTAATGCAAGGTACTAAATTTTATTTAATGGTCCTTTTTTTATTGTTTCATTAAAGATGTCAGAAAGAAGGTAATTTAGAAACTGCCATAGGGACGGCTCTTGTGGCCAAATTAGTCTCATTAAAAAGCCATGAAAACCGTCCCTCTGGCGTCATTCATTCATCAACACCCTGGCAAGTCCATTTAGTTCGTTGGGCTGTAGGATGCGATAGTGACGTCCTTCCTTTTGCAAATATCCTTTATCGCAAAATTGTGCAAACACATATAATAAGTGGCGGTAGGAGACGCCTAAAAAATCACAAACGGTGACGTGTTTCTCCTTATAGACCTCTCCATCTGCAGTTTGCAAAATAAAATCGGCAAGCCGATTTTCTAGCGGGAAGGAGAGACTTTGCGTATATTTTGCCGCCATTTGTGTGGATTTAACACTTAAGAACTTCGCAAGTTCACGGAGAAAGGCAGCATCTTCGAGCATTTTGGCGCGGCAGCGATGAAAAGGAATCGCAAAACAAACGGTTTTGGTAGAGGCTTGAATCCCTTTCGTATAATAAATCGGATTTAATAATTCCATTTCCCCGAAAAAATCTTCCTCGTTGATAAAATTAATTAAGGAAACCTTTCCATTTTGATGCGTCACATAAATTTTCGCTTTTCCTTCAATGACATAAAATAAGAAATCCGGACGCGTGCCCTCTTGAATAATCCATTCATCACGTTTATATTCATGCACTTCTAGAAACTCTTCAATCGGAAAAGCAAACAAATACCCAATCGAATATTCCTCCAAATAGCGCTGCCTTTTCTCATTTTTATAAATTTCCATTAGTCTCCCCCGTAATATGAGATATCTCATATTATTGTACGTGTCTCCATGATATGATGCAATCATTGGAGGGTTATAGAATGCAATCACAACGATGGATGAACAGACAATTTTTTAGTTTTTTTATTACCTGGGGTGTTTTTCTACCCTATTGGACAGGGTGGATGATTCATACAAAAGGAATGACGGTTTCCCAAGCTAGTTTGATTATGAGTTTAGGACTTGTTGTCCGCGGCCTTTCTACATTATTTGCATTTCCTTATTTATCAGGGAGATTTAGCAGTAGAACCTTACTAAACGGGATGGCAATCGGCACGTTCATTTCCCTTCTTTGCAGTATTCCGGCGAACTCTTATGTAAGCTTATTAGTTGTCACCTTTCTGTTGAATTTCTTTTATCCGAGCTTGATGCCGGCATTAGATAGCGCAGCAGGCGTTCTTGTGCAAAATAAGCAATTAAGAGATTACGGGAAGAGCCGCTCGTGGGGGTCCATTGGCTTTGTCGTATCCGGAATGATGTTAACCGTCTTTACTGGAGCGTTTGGGGATAATGTTATCTTATGGGCGTTGTTACTTGGCATATTCGTATTCACTGTTCTTAGTGTCTTGCCTGCCCCTGTTGTTTTAATGGAAAAACCACAAGCCACAAAAATGAAAAAAGACGGAATGCTGCAATTATTTCGCCTCAAACATTTTGGCATTGTGCTAGTTATTGTGATTTTACTGCAAGCGGCACACGCATCCTATTACAGCTATGGCTATATTTTTTTACAAGAAATCCATACACCGAAATATTTAATTGGCATGATTATTAACATTGCTGTGGGTGCAGAAATCATTTTCTTTTTTATCGCAGATCGGACCTTTCGCAAGTTTTCAGTAGGCTCCTTACTGACACTTGCGGCATTTGGCTCAACAGTAAGATGGATCCTTATATTTTTCTTTCCAAATATTATTGTTTTCTGTATCGCGCAAACCTTGCATGCCTGCTCATTTGCGATGGGACATTATGCCTTTATGAAGTTTTTAACCAAGCATATTCCACAAGCACAGATTCCAAATGCACAAGGGATGTATTCAGCACTGGCACTAAGTTGGAGCACTGCGGTGTTCACATTCTTCGGCGGATATTTATATGAAATTGAGCCTAGATACGCCTTTATCGGTATGATCATTTGTACCATCCCATCAATGCTGCTTGCGATTTTCTATCGGAAAATGGCGGCAAAGGTGCCTGAAGACCATGGGGACGGTTCTTCTAGCCAAGGGCAACATGGGTACAGCCCTCTTGGAGTTGAATAAAAGAAAACCAAGGACCATGAGTCACGGGTTCCGTTTCCTAACACAAACATTAAAAAAGTAAGTTAAAATGAGTGCCAATTTTCTTATGAAATTGACACTCATTTTTAATTGGGGTAAAGCCATTTGTGACGAAATCACATAAAAATTGGCATAGGAAAATGCACCCCAAATTGTGGGTGTACAAGGGCTGTTGTACCTTTACAATTTTACCCTCAATTTGGTGTACAATTTGTCTTACAAAATACATAATAATTGGTTATATATGTTAAGATGAAATGTTAACCTTAATTGAGTTACCAGTGATATTTATAATAAGCGGAGATTTTCCGGTTAGTCCGCAGAATAGAGCTCGGTTTGGGGTAAATAAGCGGAGGTTTTCCGATTAAGCAAAGAAAAATTACTCATATTTACGTTTTTCGAGTCAATAGTCGGAATCTTTCCGTCTATTTAAGCTATTTTCAGTGCTATTTCCTTATTAAGAGAAATTTCTCCGCTTATTTATCAAACCATGCTGATTCCTCATCTACATTCCTTGACCATAGGAACAGTTCATGTGGCCTACACTAACCTTTTAATACCATGAGAACCGGCTCGGTGGCTTCTGAAATAAGCCACCGCACCAAATTAGATGTGTGGCTTAGTCCATAGCTTTGTTAGGTCGACATACCCAAAATGTTTGATTTCAATATTCATTAGATTAATGGAAAAAGGAATCCGCCGTTTTACATAATACAATGGCACACATAGCGATTCGTTCTGTAAATACTGTTCGATCCTCAAATGATGAGCATTCCAGTTTTCAAAGGAAATCGAACTATATGCCTTAATAAATCGGTTCAGTTGTTTATCTTGCTTTATTAATAGTTGAAGCGGAGAGAAACTATTGATCAAAAAGAAATAATAATAAAAGGTTTGGTTCAGTTCGAAAATTTCCCCATGAATAAACAAGTCGGCGTCTAAACGGATATTCGTATCATAAACTGCTTCCGGGAAAGAGATTTTTATCATTTCAACTTCAATACCTGCTTGTTCGAGCTTGGCTTTTAACCAATGGGAGGTATCACTTGTATAGTTGACAAATTGTATCCTTATCGGTCTTGTCATCACCGGTTTCGGAATAGCAGGCATTTTATAAGATTTGGACATCCCGATTAAACACCCTTCATGGTTCCCCATAATTCTAGAATTGACCTCTGAAAGCTCATGACGATGGTTGGCGATGATCATATGTATATAATCACGAACTTCCTTCCGTTCCATATCAGATCCGCGATAGGGATTCATGACGACAATTCCAAAACCAGAATCACTTTCCACCTTAAAGGTTTCCACCTGTTCTGATTCATGAGCTCCATAATAGACCACTTCAAATTCCCTCGGGACCTGAATAAACTCGACACAATCGAGCAGCGGGCGATGCCCAAAATACTGTTTAAAAGCGCCAAGGACTGTTTTTCCTTCTGTCTCTTCTGCCAGATAAAATCCACCTGTTCCTACCAATTTACCATTCAATTCTTTAAAAATACTTGCTGATAACAGGCTTAGGAGCTGAAGAACATAGGTGCATCCTCCTGGAAACGTCAGCTCGACTACAAGGGGTGCAGGAATTGTAATCGAGGTAATCGGTTCCCATAACATGAAGTAGTGTTTATCCCGCTTCATGCGCCAGAAAGATTCGACGACATCTTCCGCTTTCATGATCGATCCGTCGTGAAACGCAACGTCTTTCCGTAAATATAAAAGCAAAGAAGTATCAGTATATTCCCATGAATGCGCAAGCTCTGATGTTACTGTATTGTCAGCGTTTAACGTGACCACACGATTATATAGATTGGCAATGAGATTCGCACTGTGGGTATCCGCTGCTTTTAGTGGATGAAAGGTTAAAAAAGGATTAAAGCGCGGAATGATGAGTCTGTCCTGCTCTTCCTGATGAAAGCCGAAATTTGTTTGGAAGGCAGTCATTAATCGTTGTTTGGTTTCCACAGACCAATCTAGCAGTAATAATCTGCTTACCTCCTCAATCGCCCCCTTTTCAAGCAATTGTAAAAATTGCAGTTCAAATTCATGTTCCACATCCCTCAGCCATTCCAGTGACGATGTATGCCCCCTTCCACGCCCGGAATGAAAAGTGAGCCATCCATCCTGCTGCCATTGGTGAAGCTTCCTTCGTGTTTGTTTCGTACCGAGGTATAAGCACTCGGCAATATCTTCCACTTTAATATTCCCCGATTCTACCTGGTTTCTTAATGTTAATAAATATCGATCCATTCAACTTGCTCCCTTAAAAGTGGACATTTTTTTTAAAAAAGGTCATTTTTAATATTTTCCGTCTCCTTTACTATACAAATATAGGAAGGGGCTGGCAATATGAAATGGAGAGACTATCCACAAAACTTAAGGGTGCGCCTTATTACATCATTTTTCAATAAAGCAATTTCCAGTGCGGTTATGCCGTTTATGGCCCTCTTTTTTGCCGAACACAAAGGTGCTGTTTGGGCAGGGCTATTCTTAGGGATGAACGTTTTTATCAGCTTTATTAGTACACTAATTGGAGGCTACTTGTCTGACCTCTATCGCCGAAAGACGATATTGGTGATTACCTCAGCAACCAGTTCGTTAATGTTCGGTTTCATGACATTCAGTTTAATCCCTGATCAAAAATGGATCAAGCTATTCGCGTTCGCCTATATGGTATTTATGGTATCCAGCAGTCTAGGACGACCAGCGATGCAGGCCATTATAATCGATTCCACCACTTCCGAAAATCGGAAAGCGATTTATTCGCTGGACTATTGGCTCAATAATTTATCGATGGCAATCGGGACTGCGCTTGGCGGTCTGTTTTACCTGCATCATCAACTTACTTTATTCTTAGTTCTAACAATGGTATCCGTAGGTTTACCGATTGTTTATGGAATTTGGCTGAAGGATTCGTACGTGAAACCTCTGAAGAAAAAACATCAAAACATCTTGATTGATTTAGTTGCAAATTATAAACTCGCCTTTCAGGACAAACCTTTTGCCATGGCTGTCATTGGCGGTATGTGTATTTATGCCGCGGAATTTTCACTCAATAGTTATATCGGTGTCCGATTGTCTAAAGAGTTTCACTCCGTTTTTATTGGCCACTTTGAAATCGTAGGGGTGAGAATGTTAAGTATCTTAAACATTCAAAATATGATCCTAGTTGTGTTACTGACATTTATGATTACGAAGATTACCAATCGCTTTGACAAAAAGAAGGTGTTGTTATTCGGGCTTATCCTATATGGAGTTGGATATATAACGATTACATCAGCGAATATTTGGTATGTGTTAATCGTATTCAATCTGATTGCTACCATAGGGGAACTGATATACTCCCCGATTGCCAATGCCGAAAAAGCCAACATGATGCCAGAGGATAAACGAGGTTCCTATTCTGCCTTTTCAGGGCTTAGCTTTAGCGGTGCAGATTTACTTGCGAAATCTACCATTCTGCTTGGGGCATATTTGGTACCAACCATGATGAGTGTCTATATTGGCATCATATTAATGATCGGCACATTTATGCTTTATAGTGGTCTATTTATCTTCCAAACAGCAAAACAAAAAGAGAAAATAAAACAATTAACGCATGGCTAATGGAATGAGACAAGCGCATTCTTAGCAGGAATGCGCTTGTCAATAGCTTTCAATTTAATTGAATTTCCATATTTCTGCTTTATGAATTAATCTTTTTTGCTTTGAATTTTTCCGAAAAGTAACGCGTTATAATATTTTTCATCTATAAAATAGTGGTCTCTTAATTCTCCCTCTAACACATACCCATTCTTTTCTAGGATCCGAGCAGAGCCCCTGTTTGCATCAACAACACTAGCATGGAGTTTGTGCAGATTGAGTGTTTCAAATGCGAAATCACTCATCAAAGCAACACATTCTGTTCCATAACCTTTTCCCCAATGGTCTCGATGAAAAACATATCCAATTTCTGCTTGGTTTGCTTCTTTGTCAAAATTGAAAATCATGGCTGTCCCAATAATTTCTTGCGTTGATTTTAGAACAATAGAAGCATATAAATGAGTACCTGCTAACTCCCGTTTTACCATCGTTTCAATGTATTCACTCGTTTCATTCAATGTGTTCATTAAACTCCAGCCAATAAAACGTGAGACTTCCTCATCTGCTGCATAATTATGAATCTCTTGAGCATCATTTGTACTTAGTGATTTAAAGCAAATATTTGCACTTTCTAATGAATGAAATAAACTTATATTCATAATTTCTACACTCCTAACTGATTAATTTCTACCATTTTATACTAATCTAAGACAAAAATCTTTTCATTTTCTTTAAAAATATATATTGTATGTAAAAGTGACGTTGATTCCGAGACAAGTTCTCATATATTGAGAGGAAAATAGATATGTGACAGCAAAAAATGACAATGTAATCAGAAATTCAGAAAAATGTAACCAGATTTTAAACAAGATGAAAACTTATTATGGGATAATCACTACTTCAAGGGGTTGTTAAAAGATTGAAAGCCCTGCTTCATTTTTTACTTTATCAGAAATAAATAATCTAATAGGTTCCCAGTAAATATTATATCAAAGTTAATGAATATTCAGCCTAGGTGGTGCAAAATTTGACACGTTCGAATAAGAATAGAAGAAAAGTAAGATGGGGGCGATTGTTTGGGGCCCTGCTTCTAATAGGCATTATAATTGTCGGTCTATTTCATATATTTCAATACATAGAAGGCACAATAAAAGCAGTCAACCAACCTCTTAAAAAAGTAGAAAGAAAACAGACATTTCAAGGAGAGAAAAATAAACTAGATGCAATCAATGTTCTCTTATTAGGAAGTGACTCACGGGGAGAAAAACAAGCTCGAACGGATTCGATCATGGTTGCACATTATGATCCACAAACCCATAAAATAAAACTGATCTCTCTTATGCGTGATATGTTGGTCTCTGTACCAGAACATGGACAGCAAAAATTAAATGCAGCTTACTCTTTTGGAGGTCCTGAATTACTAAGGGAAACGATTAAAGAAAATTTCGGTCTCGATATTCAATATTATGCGAGTGTAGATTTTAAAGGATTTGAAAAAGCGGTCGATCTCCTTGTACCAAATGGCATTGAAGTAGATGTACCATATGAGATGTCTCATGGGATAGGAATGACGTTAGAAAAAGGGAAACAACAACTGCATGGTAAAGAGTTGTTAGGCTATGTCCGTTTTCGCCATGATCGTTTAAGTGATTTCGGACGAATTCAAAGACAGCAAGAAGTGATTTCAAAATTAACAGATGAAGCAGTAACTCTACATAGTGTTGTAAAACTCCCTAAGCTATTAGGTCTTATAAATAAATACATCGATACAAATATAGATGGTTCCACCCTTTTAACGATCGGAAAAGACATATTAATGAAGAAAAGTAGAGATATAGAAACCATCCGCATCCCAGAAGATGGCAGTTTTCAAAATAAACGGGATGAAGTGCTTGGTGACGTATTAGAAGTGGATTTCGATCAAAATATAGAAGCTCTAAATAATTTTATAGAAGCAAAAAGTTCGGTTCAAAATGAAGCACAAAAAGAATGAATAAATTAACAAAATAACGCTGGGATAGTTGTGTCCCAGCGTTTAATTTTCAAAAAAACCTTGAAAGGTATAAAAGCTAATCAAGGTTCTTGTATATTAAATCTTTCTTTAATCCTTTTCAATTGTTTCTCTACTGCAGGACAATCAATATAATAGGCTATTCCTTCTCCCCCCTATTGGACTGTGGCGTCTGACCTCCGAGCTCGTTTTGCTTCATTCTTATGCCCAGTATGATGAAGGTGACATAGATTATGATGGTAATCGAATCGATTAACGTATCCGGAAGTGCCGAAACGTCTTGAAATGCCGTTATGCCAAGAATGACCATCAGTCGGACGATCAGAAGAGACACGATTGTCCATGCGGCAAATCGGATCTTCGATCGCTCGCTTTGGAATGACATTAAAATGAACACGATGCCGAAGACCAGATTTTCCGCCGTGATGATGTGCCAAACATACATGAATACTGTCCGGGTATCCATGGCTATCGCATTCACGTGGAGCGTCGGCAGCACAGCGGATTGCCCATTCCATGCGTGCGTAACGGCAAACAGTATCGCAAGAATGCCTGCAATCAGATAATAGAAATTCCTAACCTTGATGTCCAAGACATACCTCCTCGGATATTTAAAACTCCGATTTACTTAAATGATTATCCAAAAATTAATTTAGGATTTTTATAACACCAATCTGAATCATATGGTCGGGATTTTAATTTTTGCATGTCTTCCCAACTGTATACCCAATCATAATCTGCAACCCAAAAATAGTCGTCAGGATTAATTTTGAGATAATTGTATATAAAGCGAAATACTAACTCTTCAACACCATGAACGTCTTCAATTGTTCCTACTTGATATAGTTTATTATTGGAATCCAAATCCACATCTTGATAATAAAAAAAGGCAAGATTTGGATTATCCAATGCATCTACATATAGTATAAACGAGTCATTATTTTCTCGTACTTTCTTATCATTAATATTTAACGTTGTAGACAGAAATTGTCCATTGCTGGAAAAGTTTTTACTGTTATGAAAATTCAGCATTATATCCGCATGATAAGCAGAAACGATAGAATCAGCTAAAAGACGTTCTGGTGTATATTTTTTTGGGCTCATTAATATAAAAGCAGAAGTCCCCATCCTATTTTAATACCCCCTTCAAATTCTCTAGTGAGTTAACGATTGTAACACCTTTAGATTTTATGTTTTCTAGCATGGTTTGATGTTCAGGCCTTAAATTACTCAAAGGCTTATCAATATACAAAATAACCTTTTTATTCTCAGGGTTAAAGAATAAATCATGAGTCGGATCAGTGAATTTATTGAATTGGTCTTCTTTTACCGCTTTAATTGATGCTTTGACTTCGATAATCGCATCTTTTGTAACTACGTCTAAATCACCGGCAGCTTCACCCGTATTCTTCAGAACTTTTTGGCCAAACCCTATTACTTCGGTTTCTTTTCTTACAAAGTTCGCAACCTTTGCCTCGGTTGCTTTACCAACGTTTGAACTAGTTAAAAAATTGTCAATATCTCTATTAATATTCTTCGGACTTTGATCAACCCAAGTAAGTTCATTTCCAGCTGGATTCGTATATTTCGTTTTATTTCCTTCCTTACCGATGTTGCCAATGGTCCTGTCTTCTCCCGTTTCCTCATCGACTTTATCCTCATTCGGCGTATCGTCAACTTTGCCGGTTTTCTTCGGAGGTTTCGAATTAACCGGGACGTCGATATCCGGCTTCCGGGAACCGAGCTTATCCAAAAGCTTGCGCAAATAACGGCGCCCTTTTTTCCCGGCCCATTTTAGCGCTTTGCCGAATGGGATTCGGCTTAATATAATGCCTACAGCCACGGAAAGCGCATTTTCGGGAGTCAGCAGCTTTTTCGGATCGCGGATATATCCGGCAATCTCATGTCCGCTCCCGGCGATACTCGCCCCAGTCATTGCAATGCCTAAAGCCGGCCAGAATCCGACGAACAGCAGTGACAAGGTAAGGGCCCCGAGCAGGATCGCGCCCTGTTCATACCAATCCAGCCGATCCCACCAATCTTGCAGCGAATCAAACAAGCATGTGAAACATGCCGTTTCTCCTCCGGCCGTATGAGACCCGATACCTGCAAACAGACCGGCCACGAGCAGAATCACAGCGAGTCCGGTTAGCGCCTGACAAAGAGCTTTCACCCGAGCCTGGACAGGCTCCTGTCTACCGGCAGCTTCTTCATTTCCATAAAGCAAATGAAATCCAAGCTCCCTGCGCTCCCGGTAAAAGCCCAGCCAATATATGAATTTTCCCCGATCCAGACAAAAAGAGCGGGTCATATTCCATAGCTCGGTAAACGGATTAAGAAGCGGCTCGTTCGGCAGCGACGGAAGGCGGTTTCGTAACTTGTTCAGCGACCAGTAATCAGCAAAAACCGATGCGGCCAGCATCAACAAGAAGGTTGGTTGAGTTTTATAACCGCTTCCGGTCCAATCATGAAGACGGAACACCCAACCTGGCAGTTGGTGCTGACCGTTATAAGCCGCGTGATCCAGGATGGACCAAAACAAAATGAATACCGGGAATAGAAACACCCATTTTGTCAGCCTTTTCCGCAGCCGGTAGGCAATACCGCACGCAAGCGCGATCATGGCGGTATGTACGGGATGACCGACGGTCATTAGTGTTGGAAATAGACTTTCTTCCAAACGCCCCGGAAACAGCGAGAACAGGTCCCAATGAATCGTTTCGCCGCCCAGCATCGTAAAGCTGTAGCCGAACTTTTCTGCAAGAATGCCGGAACTTACCCACCTTCGGGAAAGTTCCTCCATCAGTTGGAAGCCGACACCGGTTGCCGCACCGATGAGCGTGTAATCGCTTAAACTCAATGCGGAAGCTCGACGTGAGAATAACAGAAATATGCCTAGCGGAAGGAGCTTCCAGAATTCTTCGAATATCGGCGTCATTACGGCAATGGACCAAGTGTCGGATGTTTTTCCGCCGAAAAGTACGTGGAGAGCATTGACCGTAAGCGTCGTGAACGGTACGACAAGAAAAACGCCTGCCAGAACGAACAGAACGATCGGCTTCCACGGCATCGTTTTGCTTCGGCACAGAACCCAAAATTGCAGCAGCACATAAAACGACCATAAATATTGCACCGTCATGGTACGCGATTCTTTAACGAAAAACAAGCTTAAAACAAAAATGATTAACGACAGCCAGGAAACAATCGTATACGCCGTTTTAATAAACGGATATTTCTCTATCCATGATTGGCAAGTTCGATAAATGGCCTCAATGATATCACGGAATCCGGTTCGAATGGACCAGATCGTATTCATTACGGCAGCCTCCTTTGAAAGCGACCTCGTGCGAGCGGGACATCTCCCTTAACGACGGTCAGGCCATGAGCACGTTGTTTTATAACGAACGGGCTCTATCACATTTCATTTTCAAAGGCATGCCCGAATCATTCCGCCGCAGCCGCTAATTATTTTTCTTATTCGTCAAATCATCGATATTCTTATTTCCTTCATCCGTTATATCGTCATAAACCTTATTACCACTTTTAGAAACTTCATCATAAAAACGCTTTCCTGTATCGCGAGCTTAACCCCATACGAAATTTTTACGTTCCGTAATCATTGTAAAGAGTTCGCTCTTTGGGAAAGCTTCTCCTTTTTTTGTTTCCAGATAATTAAGGGCTGCTAGCTGATTAGAATGGTCTTTGTACTTTGCCTTCCTTGTTAATCTCGCTGGTACGAGCAGACTAAATCTGCCGATTTCCATTCGTATTGAAGCTTTAACTCATTTCCGCTGCGGTCGGCGGCCATAATGAAAGGCTCCGCTTTGGGCTCGTGCAATATAACCCGAATATTGTTTCCTTCCTTCTCGTATTCCCCGAACCATATTTGGGTAAAGTTGCCCGTCGTTTCATGAACGGATAAGGGGTCCCTATCAGAAGTAGGATTTTCATGAAATTTCATCTCGGCAAAGCAAACTGACGATTGGGAACCGGCGGCAAGCTTCCAGTCCCCCTCTAATTTCAACTCTACGGATTCCGTTTTTTTTGCATCATTACAACCAACCAGCATGGAAACAGCAAATAATGCAGCGATTGTTCCTTCTCTTCTTTTCATCAATACCCCTCCACCCTCTGCATTAATCCCATTGAGCTGAAATCGCGTACTCCGGAAAGGAGTATCGCCAACAATCCGCATTTATCTTAACTTCGATACGAGAACTATTAGAATATCAATAGTTCTCGCATCATTTACATGTATTCAATGTAAATATTGGTTTAAATAAAGATTGATCATTTATGATGATCGCCGCAGCTTACAGTTTCAAACTATACTCCAACTTGATGATAATTTGAATAGGTCAAATTTTCCAAATATTTTCACCAACAGAGTCGTTATTCCTATGCCTTTATCAAAGAAAAGGACATAAAAAAATAAAGTTTTATTACGCTTTTGAAGAGTAAAAGAAAGAGCGTGTTTTGAAATAAAGTTTGATCAAAACACGCTCTTAAATATTTAATTGAATTATTCTTTATATAAATAGTTTATTAGGTTCACCGTTTAGATTTTAATAATCCTGCCATTTGATTTTTGGCAAGAATTGTTCATTTAGCTCTGGAAAGTGACCTGGATGATAAAGAATAACATCAGGTTTTTCAAAAAGATTAATTCTATTCATAAATACCATTTCATCTATACATTCAATTACTGATTTATTCACTGTCTGGCTCCCCTTCGTCAATATATGCATTAAATTAGCATTAACTCCTTTTTAAATTCTCTACAAATAACAAAAACTCCTTCTCCTACTTCAAAGATACTGCAAGTTAGTACAACAAGAAAATGGGGACGCTGCGGCGATCCCCATCTTTTACTATTGCACCCAATAGTTTTAGTACATTTGTTCACAGGCTTTAGATTCATCTTCAATTATTACAGGAATGCTGGACCGTTTATATAATAAGAAAAAGATCTCCTCGTTATTTAAGGACGGCATGTTACCAACTAAACAGTTGCTTTGCGAATCATGAAAAATGACAGCAGTACATAGATGACCGCACCAACAAACAACCACGAAGCTAATTGGGCGGCGGAATGTCCGCTTAGCCAATTGAAAATGTCTGTCCACCAGCCGAAATACGTGCACAAGAACCCAAGCACGGACCCCGCAACAAAAATAACCGGAAACAAGACGAACAGCCCCGTTCTCCCGAAACGCCTGAATATTGCGATAATGAAGAAGCCAAGGAAGGTCATATGAAACGCTGTAGCGAACAAGGTCCACCACTGTTCCACCAAGGACCCATCACTCAAATATGGCAGGTTGAAGAAATGCAGCCCGACCCCCCAGCCCCAATCACCCTCCACGAACGAAAGAGCCGAAAGCACGACGGAAATACCCAAACAAACAACGGTGACCATCATAAGAGTCCCAAGAAAAAAGTCCATTCTCCGGATGCTCAGGCCTAGCGCAAACGGAAAGCTTTTCGTCAGCGTAGAGATGCCGATAAGCAGCAAACAAACGAAGATGGAGGCCAAACCGCCAGTATATAATCCGTTTTCCGGCTGGGCTATCCATCCAATCAAGAGGTTGACTAAAAAAGCAGGAAGCAATACCACACACCATGGAACAATAAACCACATAAGTTTATCCTTGGCATGAATTTTCATTACGGTTGCAATTCGATTCATCGGAAGTCCACCGCCCTGGGATCAGATTTTTGTTTGGTCAAATGAACGATCAACTGTTGAAGTGATACCGGGGTAAGCTCCAGCCCTAGTAATTCGGCCTGCTTCCGCCTTTCTGGATTCAGACTGCCAAGCACCGTCGCCGCCAATAGGCCACCGAATGGTTTACGGTCGATCGTCTCCTGCCCGGAAATGAAGGACTCTACTTTCTCCGCATGGCCAATGGCGCTATAGGCTTGCCCGCGAATAGCATCTGCATCCTCATTTAGAATAAGCTTTCCGCTATCGATGACGATCACATGCTCCAAAATCCGGCTCACCTCGTCGATTAAATGTGTGGACAAAACGATTGTCCGAGGGTGCTCCGCATAATCCTCGATCAGCCGATCATAGAACAACGCCCGTGCTACAGCGTCCAGCCCCAGGTAAGGCTCGTCGAACATCGTCAGCGGTGCGCGACTCGCCAAACCGATGATGACGCCGACGGACGAGAGCATACCTCGCGACAGCTTCTTTATCGCCCGTTTCAGTGGCAGATGGAAATCATTCACCAATTGATCTGCAAATTGCTGGTCCCAATTAGGAAAAATTACCGAACACAACTCTAGCACGTCGCTCACTCGAAAATGGTCGGGATACTTCTGGCTTTCTTTAATAAAACAAACCTTGCTCAATACGCGATTATTCTCATAGGGAGTCTCTCCGAACACGTGCACCTTTCCGCTTGTTGGGAACATCTGCGCCGTCAGCATGTGCATAATCGTTGTTTTGCCCGCGCCGTTCCGGCCCAGCAATCCGTAAATTTTGTCCGATTCCATCGTAAAGCTGACATCGTCCACCGCATTGACGGCGCCATACGTTTTGGTCAGCCCTTGGACTTCAACAATGTTTTTCATTTTGTTCCTTCTCCCCTCCGGATCATATCCGTCAATTGGTCTTTCGAAATGCCAAGCTTTTCCGCCTCGCGAATCATCGCCACGACATACTGTTCGTAGAAACCCTCCTTTCGCTTCTCCATCAGCCTTGCTTTTGCGCCTGTCGATACAAACATGCCGATCCCCCGCTTTTTATACAAAATGTTCTCGTCCACCAGCAAATTAACACCTTTGGCTGCCGTTGCCGGATTGATTTGAAAAAACGATGCAAATTGAGTAGTTGACGGCACTTGCGATTCCTCCTGCAACCGGCCTTCGATAATATCGTCTTCGATATGCTCGGCTATTTGCATAAAAATCGGGCGGCTGTCGTCCATCTTGAAAACCATAATACACACCACCACACTGGTTAGTTACTTATGTAATTAACCATATAACAAAAGAACCGTTACGTCAACGGCTATTCGCCCAAAAAAATTGTTCCGATAAAAATTTGAGTCATCATTTGTACCATTACCATCTTTAATTTACCTGTATTTTTTTGTGTAAATTAATTTTTTGTAAAATTTAGAAAAAATCTAGTAAAATTAACCAATGGATGGTATGATTTACCTGTTTTTATCACTTTAGGACTAGGGGGTTCTTTTATGACTTGGTTTACCAAATGGGCATTGCGGAACAAAGCGGCTTTGGTTTTTGCTGTAATTGCCTCGATGATTTTTGGCATTTTTAGTTACACGACGATTCCAATGGAACTGATGCCATCTGCCGACCAGCCGTACGTGACCATTTCAACAGTTGGAAACGGTATGGATGCCGTAAGCATGGATGAACAAGTAACACAGCCAATTGAAAAGGCATTGAACGGCGTCAGAGGAAAACAAAGTGTCGTTGCACAAACAGGAAATAACTTTAGCCAGTTGACAGTCACCTTTGAATCTAAAATTGATGTAAAAGAAGCTAAACAGCAAATTGAAGAACGAATTTCAATGGTCCATCTCCCCAATGGGGTCATGAAACCATATGTCATCAACCTCAACACATCTGAAATTCCGATTGTTGAATTAGGACTCACCTTTGATAAGGAAATTGGCAATCATGAACTAAATATCGTAGAAAACGAGATTATGCCAATGTTCAAAGACCTAAAAGGTGTCGGCAATGTCATCACCAATGGCGGAATAAATCAACAAGTGAAGATTAAAGTTGACACTAAAAAATTAGCTGCAGCAAATTTCCCGCTTGAAAAGCTATATACGCTCCTACAAGGGAAAACGGCTTCCGTGGCGGTTGGTGAACAAACGATGAACAACGAAGCAACAAGCATAATCGTAACAGGAAAATTAGAAACGCTAGATGAACTTAAAAACATTCAGTTAAACAATAAGACAAAACTACAGGATGTTGCTGATATTGCCATGCAAGAAGATACTGAAAGCATCATCCATTTAAATGGAAAGAGCTTTATCGACGTTGTCATTCAGAAGGATTCCACCTCCAATGCAGTAACTCTTGGAAATCAGGTGGAAGACGCAGTAAAAAAAATCAATAAGGATTACAAGGGAATTCTTCAAGCAACGATCGTAATGAATTTAGGAGATACCGTTCTTGATTCTATCAATTCGATGACAAGAGAAGTATTGACCGGTGCATTATTTGCCACCCTTATTATCTGGTTATTTCTTCGCAGTTTCCGAATGACCCTGATCACGATTATCAGCATACCATTGTCCCTATGCATGACGATGATTCTACTTTCCTTCTTCGGCGTTACCTTAAACATCCTTACGCTCGGAGGAATTGCCGTATCAGTCGGACGGCTAGTGGATGACAGCATTGTGGTTGTGGAGAATATTTACCGAAGAAAGCAAAATAACGAATTAACCCCTGCCTTCCTTATTGAATCCGTTAAAGAGGTGGGATCAGCGATCACGTCATCCACTCTCACAACAGTAGCAGTATTCCTTCCAATGCTGATTGTTTCGGGAGGATTAAGAGATATCGTTGCTCCGTTTGCGATTACGATCACTTGTTCATTACTATCTTCGCTGCTAGTTTCACTGACAGTGGTCCCTGCACTTAGCGCCCGGATGATGAAAAAAGTAAAGATGAAGGAACACAAAACGAAAGCTTTCTACCCTTCATTGTTGAAATGGTCACTTAATCATAAATGGCTTCCCATCACGATTGCGATTCTCGTTGTAGTTGGGTCTGTTGGTTTATTTATGACAATGCCCAAAGGTTCTGTCGATCAGCAAGATTCCGCCTACATAGCAATCGGCCTTCGCTATGATAACGGAACTCCATTTAGCGAAATAAAAGACGGTGTTGCGAAAATGGAGGGCCTTCTATCAGAAAAAGAAGGGGTAAAAACCCATATTACAGTGGCAGGTGTCAATGAGGATGCTGCCCAATATGGCAACCTGCAAGATGCAAACGTAGTTCGATTTATGATTTTTACAAAGGATGGGACCGATTCTGCCAAATTTGTAAAAGACATCCGAAAAGCAAAAGACCAGTTTCCAAATGCGGAGCTAAATGCTGATACAGCAGGTTTGCTAGGAACCAATTCGACGACTATTTCCATTGATGTCATCGGAAAGAATGACGACGACATCAAAAAAACATCTGATATGGTTAAGAAAGAAATTAGCATCATCGATGGTATTGAAAAAGTAGAAAGCAACGATCAAAATACAAAACCAACCATTACCATTCAGGTGGATTCCAAATTATCAAATCCACAGGAAGTCGCCCAATCTATTTATGCGATGATAAAGCCTGCTGTGATTGGAAACATTAAGATTGACGGACGGACCACCGCAGTCAAATTGGGAGCACTAAAAGAGATTCAAACGGTGGACGATGTAAAAAATCTCCAACTGATGATGCCAGATGGGCCTGTTGCTTTATCAAGTATTGCGAAGATTGAAGAAAGCAATGAGCTGGGGAACATCTATACAAAAGACGGCCATCATTATCTACAGGTAACTGCTCAAGTGAATCCGGACAAAATGGTAGACGTTACCGGAAAAATTCAGCAGCAGCTCCTAACTTGGAACAAAGATGAAACATTTTCCAAAGGAACAAGTGCAGAACTTACCGGTTCTTCCATGGAGTCTTCTGATCAATTAGCGGAACTCGCTAAACTGTCTATGTTATCAATTGGAATCGTGTTTATGATTTTGCTCGTGACATTAAAGTCGTTCCGGGCTAGCGTTGCGATCTTGATTACATTGCCGCTTGCAGCGATCGGTTCACTATTAGGACTCGTGATTACCAACTCAAGCATTAATATATCTTCTGGGATCGGAATGCTGATGCTCGTTGGGATTGTGGTAACCAATGCCATTGTGCTGGTTGACCGAATCCGTCACAATGAAGAAACAATGACCATTCGGGAAGCGATTTTGGAGGCAGGAGCTGTTCGTCTGCGTCCGATTCTTATGACAGCACTTGCCACTGTATTTGCCATGGTGCCGCTTCTAGTTACACATGAATCGGCGATGAGTTTAAATCTGGTTTCGAAGGGACTCGCTGTGGTCGTCATTTTTGGACTCATCATATCCACCCTTTTGACGCTGATTATAATCCCAACATTCTATGAATTATTCCATTTTCGGAAAGCAAAAAAACAAAGACTGCAAGCTAACCGAGTACCAGGAACATTAGGGCAATAATTGACAAATTTGAAAAAGTCAGTTTGTGTAATTAGCTGATAGCGTGTTCCACAAACAGTGTTCTTGATTTTTGTACCTAGATTTAAAAATCAAAAATGGAAGTGTTATCTTAGATAAATATTGTATAAAAAACAGGAGCTTTCCTTTTCGTCGGATAGCTCCTGGGGGTTTAAGTTATGTTTAAAAGAAAGAGGTACTGAAAATGGGTGCCTGCCCCCCACTGCGCTAACGCTTTAGCACGCTTGGTGTCAGGCACCAAAATAAGATGAATGAATGAGTTTAGCGCAAATTCAAAGTCGTATATGTACATTTCTTGAATAAGGCTGCACTTATTGATAGAATCACTCATGTCAACAAAGTATGATGTAAAGCGAGGAAAACGACATGAATGATGTAATCGAAACAATCCTTAACCACCGCTCGATCCGCCATTTTGAGGACAAGCCATTGACTGAGGAGCAAATAAAGACGATTGTTTCCTGTGCACAAGCTTCCGCTACATCAAGCTTTATCCAGGCATACTCCATTATTGGAGTTAAAGATCCTGTTAAAAAGAAGAAATTAGCCGAGCTTGCCGGTAATCAGGAGTATGTGGAAAAGAACGGCCACTTTTTTGTCTTTTGTGCTGACCTTTATCGCCATTCCATCATCGGGGAGAAAGAAGAGACAAACGTAGAATCCTCACTTGAAAGCACCGAAAAATTTATGGTGTCGTTAATTGATACCGCTCTTGCAGCCCAAAACGCTGCCATTGCAGCTGAATCACTCGGGTTAGGAATTTGTTATATTGGTGGTATTCGCAACAACCTGGAAGAAGTTAAAAAAATATTACATATTCCAGAGCGAGTCGTCCCATTGTTTGGGCTTGCCATTGGATATCCTGCCAAAATAACCAGTCAAAAACCAAGACTGCCTTTTGAACATGTTTATCATGAAGATGGATATGAGCAAGACAAAGAAGAATATTTACAACAGCTCGATGATTATAATGAAGTAATCGCAAACTATTATCTAGAAAGAACAGATGGAGTTAGAAAAGATCGCTGGACAGAACAGATGGCTGCCATGCTTGAAAAGCAGAATCGCATGTATATGAAGGACTTTATTCAAAAAAGTAAACTAGATTTACGATAAAATTAATTGCAAGATACGTATTAGTGCTGCTTGTTTGTTTTGTCGCATGATTGCAAAATCAAAGGACTAAAAAGTATTGAATATGATTTGTTGAGATCGGTGTAATAGCCATAATGCGGTAACCGATACTGAGTAATTGCGATAAAGTTTCTGCGCAATTGTGCCTTGGCGGCTCAATCGGTGCGTGGAAACTTTTAAAAAGAGTAATTAACTGATTATTGTTTGTACAGTGAAGCAAGACAACATGTTTACCGGTCCATGCTTGACCGATTGTTGGTTGTATTTGTACTTCCCTCATGTTTCTCAAATTGATCACCCACCCTCGGTAATTGATACAATAGTTTATGAACGAAACCTAGTCCATTGTTCTTGAAAAATACCAACTGGTCTAAGCAATAGCTCCATCCAAACAAAAAGGGGGTAGTTTTCAACTACTCCCCTCCCCTTTTATTGACGTTCACATTCTAAAGAAATGAAAATTCATTTTTAATATACATAATTATCCTACCGTCTACTAAAGACGCACCTGTTACTTAACAAACCTTTGTTCTAACTCATCCTTTTGACGCAAGTGATGACGAAAATGCATACCAACCAAATCATACCATTCCCTTGCATTCAGCCAGCCGAACCCTCCATGCTCGACTTTATAATTTGGGTTTATATTATCCACTTTCGATTCCCATTTGCTCAACCTTAGAATTACTTGTGCCATTCTGCTAATAAGTTCGTCCTTGCTATCCGAATTATTAGGTGGAGTATTAAGTTCATCCGGTAATTTAATTTTAATTGGTGGAAACCCTCCGTTCTTATATAAATGCTCACCAAACTCCGTTTTCCCTAGGAGTTGTTCATCATTTAAGGTAGAACAGGTTTCCATATTATCTAAATACTCATGGGCAACAAGAATTAAATGGTCATACATTTGCCCAATAGACCAAACCCCTTCTTCCGGAATACACCTTAGCTGTTCCAATGAATAATTTTGAAGCTCGTTTTTGTATGTATTAATCAATTTAAGTTCGGTCAAATTAATCCCACCTTTGTATTTTTTAACTCAAATCTGAATTTTTTTGCATTTTTTGTATATATAACTAATTATTCAATATTCGATTACAAATTCCTTCTTTCACCTGATCCGTTAGTTTAAGAGAGAAACCTTCACAATCTCTTCTAAACTTTAAATTAGATATCCAGTTTTCTGTAAAGGTGTTGTTCAAAAAATGGCCCTACAATGAAAAATGAGAGATGATCCTTTTTCAGGAAAAGCGCCCTTTAGTGGAACATGGAAAAGAAAAGTGATGGCTATTAAATTCTTATTTGAAATTCGTTCCTTAAATACTTACACATCTAATATTAGCTCGTAATAAAAATGTAAGCATTCTGTTACTGTGCTGCAGTTGATGTTGAGTATCTCAAGGTATAAACTTTACTTACTTAAGGAGTGATTAAGATGGAAACAGTTTCAGTGGATAAGCTAAAATTCAAGAAAAAATTATCAATGGTTGAGCAATTTTCAATCAAAGATTTCTTGTTTAAATGGTTTGGTAAACCAGCAGAAGGAATAGATGACTTTCTACCACTTGAATACACAGAAAGCGTCTTTGCGAAGATGGAGGCAAAACTGGTACCAGGTTTACTCGTTAATGGGGATGAACATTTCAGATATGCGACCATAACAGAAGCTAATCAAATTGTTATTGCAGTATTAGATTCGAATGAAGAGTTAATACATAGAATCATTTCTATGGATGAGCTTTTAATAGGTAAGCACCTTTAAGGTGCTTGCCTCTTTCTTTTCTCCGCCCATTTTGTATACTTTTCAGTAAAATTGAACCGTCTCCTTGGTTCCTTTCTTGGGTAATTTATCCCTCCACTTCGTAATATTTCCTAGTTTATGACATTCGCGTAGGATAATTGTCATAAATCAGCTTTTAATGAAATATTGTTCATCAAAACATAAAGAATTGTAATGCTATCGTTCTGTAAATTAGATAAATGCCATGTTAGGGTAATATCATGAGAATTTTACAGGAGGTAGCACACAGCATGAAGAATTCTATGAACTCATTTATTGTAGCTTGTGTGGCTGCAATTACCTTAGGTGTACACACTAATACAGCGAAGGCAATCACCGAATCTTTCAATCAAAATGAACACAGCCTTCCGGTACATGACATACAAAATAATTTACCCATTGGGAATAATGCGGTAAAACTAGGTATTTCTATTGGAGAAATCTTACAACCGCAGAGCTTATCCATCCATTTAGCAAAACCTGTGATACATGTGGCCGCAAAAGCCGTTGAAATACTAGCAGACCCGTCAAAACCTGCCGCTGACAATACTAATAATTTGACAGCAGCAGAAGAAGAAACGGTTCAACCAATTGAACCAAAAGTGGAAGCTCCAGTGGAAGAGATTGCAACACCTGCGATTTCTATTTCAGATAAAGAAAAAGACTTATTTGCCAGATTAGTTGAAGCGGAGGCAAAAGGCGAACCCTATGAAGGAAAAGTAGCCGTTGCAACCGTCGTGCTAAATCGAGTGGAATCCCCTCAGTTTCCTGATACAGTGACAGAAGTGATTAATGAAGTAGTCGGTAAGGCTTATGCCTTTTCACCTGTTCAAAATGGTGAAATTACTAAACCGGCATCAGAAGAATCAACTCAAGCAGTAGAAGAAGCACTAAAAAGAGAAGATACATTACATGATTCCATTTTTTTCTATAATCCAAAAATTGCAACAGATAATTGGATTCGTTCTCGTCAAACAGTAGAGACAATTGGGAATCATGTGTTTGCGAAATAGAAGTGCCAAAAGGACAGTTTTTATAGGGTACAATCGGATGTTTTGCGCGTAAAAAGGCACAACCAGCGGATATGTGAACTGCACCCCGTCAAGTAGACAGTGGAAATAATAAAAATGATCTAAGCGGCTTTAGCTCTATATTCCATAGGGCTAAGGCCGTTTAGTCGTT
>NZ_JBHVSI010000034.1:0-9041 GCF_042885335.1 Neobacillus sp. NPDC058068
GGGCATATATTATATATTGTTTAATATTGTTTGTAACAATGTTATTAGTCTATCTAGTTAATAACTTAATAATTGATAAGGCTGTTACTTTAATACAATTTATAACTATGTTGGGCTTGTCTTTATTGACATATATAGTAATACAAAATAAAAAACAAATAAGAATAATAAATAATACTATAATAATAGCAATCATTTGTTCAGCTATTATTGGTATTGGACAGTTTTTTCATTTAGATATTGCTTTAAAAATTAATGAAGTACTTCTCCCGGCCAAAACTAATATACTTGATGGGCAAAGGATTTCTGGAATGTCGAATACCGTTATAATATTTTCCTATGAATTAATAATCGGCGTAACATTAATTTTAGCTAGGTTAATTCTGTATAAAAATAAACGATTCGAAAGGTTTTGGCTAATTATAGGATCTCTAATACTACTATGTGCATTAATTATGAACCAAACGAGAAGTGCCATAATAGTAACTGGAATTAACATGTTTTTCATATTGTTAATTTATGCTAAAAATAACAAATCAACTTTAAAAACAATTATGTTATTCTCTATAATCCCAATAAGTGTGATATTGATTGGTAATTATATTATAGGTGTTCTCGATATTTATACTCGATTTCAATCAAATGAATCATCTAGTGCAAGGGTTCCAATGGTGATAACTGGTATTAAATATGCTTTGAATAATCCATTTGGTACTGGTAATTATAATCTTGTAGATAGTTCAGTTGAAATAAATTATTCTCCAAGTATAAAAAGCATAATTTTAGAAAATGATACACATAATCATCTAATCAACTTTCTAGTATATTATGGCTTCTTTGGGTTTATGATAGCAATTAAAATATATCAAATAGTTATTTCTGTTTTCATTAAATCAATGAAAAACAATATTGGTAACCTTGGAAACGTTGTTTACTTTTTATGTATAATAGGTTATTCATTTAATAGCATGACTCATAATTGGGGTATATTTAATTCAGATCCCTTAATGTGGATAATTATCGCAATATTATTTAGAAGCATATATATATATAATGAAAAAGAGGGTGAAATTCACCTCAGTAAGGGAAAGTCTGATTAAATATTTCCTATCTCACCATTTTCATTAAGAGTCTTACATTTTGTTTGCGGATTACTACTAAGAAATTTATCTAACTTTGGTTTAAATCAATCTTTAGTAAAAAATTAGTGATTACTGAATGGGTAATAATAACTGTTTCTAAGATACCTAGGACTGTGTATTAGAATAAATACGCAATCTGGCTATTTCTAGATTGTATAGCTAATTGACCAAAATAGTAAGTTTTCATGGATCAGAAAATAACAAATATTGCACTTTAGAGCATCAGGTATAGGGAAATTTAAAAGTACGCATGGTGTCAATTTACAGTTATCCCCAAAGTTAATTTTCTTTACATAGAAATATTAACTTATAAGTAGGCTACAATTTGGATAAGGTGATATTTATTGAATAAACTCAAAAATATATTTAAAAATACATTTGTAAAAAATGTAATGTTGATTACAGGTGGAACAGCATTTGCTCAGATATTAACCTTTGCACTTTCACCAGTAATTACAAGAATATACCCACCTGAACAATATGGTGTTATTACGTTGTATACGGCAGTTTTAAGTGGTATAAGTTTTCTAGGTTCTATGAATTATGAAATGGGAATACCGATAGCTAAAAGTAAAGAAAAGGCTATAAACATACTATTATTAAGCGTAATTACTTTAATTTTATTTAACAGTATTATTACTCTGATACTTATTTTTTTTGGTGATTTTTTATTAGTGGCTCTTAATGGTGGTGAACTAATTGAATATAAATTTCTAATTCCAGTTGGAGTTCTTTTTTTAGGTTTATATAATATTTTCACTCAGTGGGCATATAGAAAAAAATTATTTAATTCAATAACAAAAACTAAATTCTCTCAATCTATATCACAAAATGTAATTAGTATCGGATTTGGACTATTAGGGACGGGGCCAGTTGGCCTAATTATAGGTAAAATTTTGGGACAAAGTGCTGGGATAACTACCCTATTTTATCCCTTAATAAAAAATGATAGATATTTACTAAAAGAGATTAGGAGGCATGAAATTCTTTGGGCAGCAAAGCGGTATATTAATTTTCCTTTATTTACAACACCACGAAGATTTTTAGGTGATATTACCATATCGCTTCCGATATTTTTTATAGCTTCTTTATATGGACATCAGGCAGTTGGTCTATTTGGTTTAGCTAATAGTATAGTCCAGTTGCCTATAAATCTAATAGGGACATCTGTTAGTAATGTTTTTTATGCTGAAAGTGCTTCATTAAAAGGTAAAAACCCTAAAAGAGTTAAACAGTTGTCGAATAAATTGTTGAGAAATTTAATTGTCATTGGAATTATCCCGTTAATAATTTTAATATTTTTGGGGCCGATATTATTTTCTTTTTTCTTTGGAGATAATTGGAGTGAAGCGGGTGTTTATGCTAGATTACTTTCGCTGGCGATTTTTTCAAGATTAATTTTTAAACCAATCAGTAATATATTTGATATCTACGAAAAACAAAAGCAAGCTCTTTTGATTAATGTGTTAAGCCTTGCGTTAGTTATACTCGCTTTCGGAATTGTAAGTTTCTTATCATTGAATTCTTACTGGGCTGTAGGACTTTATAGTATAGCGATGTCAATTGTATACTTTATGCAATTTTTATTAGCCCAGAGAATATTAAATAACGAGATAAATATTTTTGAAAATAAAACTGAAATGTAATAGACATCCCCTTCTTGGTTAGGCTTAGAGCTTTAAGTTTTTCATAGATTAAATATTCTTTTCATAAAATCGAAATAAGTAATTTTTATAGTATTGGTGAGAATGCAATTAGCGGATGTAAGGTACAACTATTACTTGAAGATTGGTTAAACACAGAAAAAGTTTTTAGATGGAAGATAATTATTAGGAGGAATTTAGATGTCTCCTGAATTCAAGGATGATTTTTTTAGAGGTACTGGAAATAAGTGGAGTTTTTGGTCGGGGATTAGATATTTAGTTACTGAACATAGTTTATGTTATTTATATTTTTTAAGAAGAGTGCAAAAATCCAACAGTAGAATAAATAAAGTATGGAGTATAGTTTTTTTAAGTCATTTGCGAAAAAAGTATGGACTTGAAATACCATATAAAACCAAGATAGGTAGTGGGTTCTATATGGGGCATGCATTTAATATTACTATCAATCCTAATGCGGTTTTAGGAAAAAATATTAATATCCATAAAGGTGTTACAATTGGACAAGAAAATAGAGGAAGACGAAATGGGGCTCCAACTATTGCGGATAATGTTTGGATTGGAGTTAATGCCACTGTAGTAGGTAATATTCAAATTGGAAAAAATGTCTTTATTGCACCCAATTCATATATAAATTTTGATGTACCAGAAAATTCAATTGTTATAGGAAATCCAGGTAAAGTTATTCCCAAAATGAACGCAACTGTTGGATACATTAATAGGACAGTTTAAAATGGAAGCTTTGATGCCATTTGAATATTTCTTAATTAGGAGCAACTAAGAACAGTGCAGCAAGCTTACTAGTTTTTGTTTGTAAAATCATTGATTAATTAATAAAGTCTTTAAATGTACCTGTTTGGAACCAATAAATCCCTCTTATGAAGGTAACGTTTATATCTTTGATATTGATTATCTTTGTAGAGTACAAGATAGCTGTTTAAGCTGAAGAGCGGTATTGAATAGAGAATTCAAATTTTTGGATCCGAACTTCTAGAATAAAAGAGAAATATGATAAAAGAATTTAAATTTGGAGGAGATTTTATGTTCAAAATAGCAGTTGCCGGCACAGGTTACGTTGGATTAGTAGCTGGAGTATGTTTTGCTGAAGTTGGTCATCAAGTAACCTGTGTTGATATTGACGAAAATAAAGTTAGTATGATGAAAAGAGGAAATTCCCCGATATACGAGGATGGCCTTGAGGAACTAATGCAAAAGAATTACGCATCTGGGAGATTAAACTATACCACAGATTATGCTCAAGCATACAAAGATGCAGATGCTATCTTTATCGGTGTAGGAACACCAGAGCAGCCTGATGGATCTGCTAATCTTTCATATATTGCAACAGTTGCTAGGCAAATCGCAGAAACAATAGAAAAGGATTGCTTGATTGTGGTGAAGTCTACTGTTCCGGTTGGAACAAATGACAAGGTGGAGCAGTTTATTTATGACTTTCTTCCACATGATGGGGAGAAATATACTGGTAATGGAACTGGCTACGGCAAAGAAATTAAGGTTGAAGTTGCCTCTAATCCAGAATTCTTGGCACAAGGCACGGCGGTTCGTGATACGTTACATGCTGCAAGAATTATCATTGGGACGGAAAGTAAATGGGCGCAAGAGCTGCTAATGAATATCTATGAGCCCTTTAATATCCCTATTGTCTCTGTTAGCAGAAGATCAGCAGAGATGATTAAATATGCCTCTAACGATTTCTTAGCCCTTAAAATATCTTATATGAACGATATCGCCAATCTTTGCGAGTTGGTCGGAGCCGATATCCAAGATGTAGCAGTAGGGATGAGCTTTGATGAGCGGATAGGTAGCAAATTTTTAAATGCTGGTATTGGTTATGGAGGAAGCTGTTTCCCTAAAGATACAAAGGCATTAAAATATATAGCTGATCAGCATGGATATGAACTTAAAACTGTTAAAGCAGCTATTGATGTAAATACTGAACAAAAAACTCTTCTTTATAAGAAAGCAAGTAAGAGATTGATTACATTTAGCGGTCTGAAAGTAGCTGTACTTGGTTTGACATTCAAGCCAGGAACGGATGACTTAAGGGAAGCTCCATCACTTGATAATATTCCATTATTGTTGGATCAGGGCGCTGATATTTATGCTTTTGATCCAGTTGGAGCGGACAACTTTAAACGGAACTATCCAGAAGGAAAGATCAGCAAAGGAAGTATCACATACGTCGATGATGTTAAAGATGCATTAGACGGTGCCAATGTTTGCTTTATCTTTACCGAATGGGGAGAGATTAAAGCCGTGAAACCTGAAGAGTACAAGAAATTGATGAGGACTCCTTTGGTGTATGATGGACGGAATATCTATGGTATGGAAGGTATGAAGGAAGCAGGCGTTGAGTATCACTCCATTGGTAGAAGCATGGGTGCAGGCAGGCTTTCTAAACCGAATGCAAAGGAGATTGACTCAAATGAAGCAAGACTTCAAACCACTAGATAAAAGTAAAACTTATCTGATTACCGGAGCTGCAGGTTTCATCGGATACTTTTTATCCAAGAAACTGCTTGAGCAAGGCTGCCGTGTTATCGGGATTGATAATATAAATGACTATTATGATGTAAATCTTAAGTTTGCTCGTCTAGAGAAACTCGAACCGTTTGAGAAGTTTACTTTCATTAAGGGTGACATTTCAGACAAGGCTATGATTACTAGCGTTTTTGAAGAGTACAAGCCTAACATCGTTGTGAATTTAGCAGCTCAAGCGGGTGTGCGTTATTCTATTGAGAATCCAGATATTTATATGCAAAGTAATGTTATTGGCTTTTTTAACATTCTTGAGGCCTGCAGATATTATCCTGTGGATCATCTCGTTTATGCATCATCAAGCTCTGTCTATGGGGCAAATAAAAAGGTGCCGTTCTCAGAAACTGATATGGTCGATAACCCTGTTTCTCTTTATGCGGCCACTAAGAAATCCAATGAATTAATGGCTCATACTTATAGCCATCTTTACAAGATCCCAGTGACAGGACTTCGCTTCTTTACCGTCTATGGTCCTATGGGACGACCAGATATGGCATACTTCGGATTTGCTAATAAGTATTTTGCTGGTGAGCCGATCAAGATCTTTAATAATAGAGATTTTGAAAATGATCTTTATCGGGATTTCACATATGTTGATGATATCGTGGAAGGTATAGAGCGGCTTCTTTCGAACCCTTCTGTTGGGGAGAATAATGTACCTCATAAGGTGTTTAACATTGGAAACAGTAACCCTGAAAAACTGATGGTATTTATTGAAACATTGGAGAAATGTTTAAGTAATGCTATGGGGAAAGAGGTACAGTTTGAGAAGGTATTTGAGCCAATAAAGCCTGGGGATGTACCAGCCACTTATGCATCAACAGAATTGTTGGAGCAGGCGGTTGGATTTAAGCCTAAGACCTCGATTGAAGATGGATTGCAGAAGTTTGCGGATTGGTATGTTGATTACTATAAGGTTATATAAATTAAATTAAGGGAATGGGAATTGAATCCATTCCCTTTTTCACTAGTCAAGATAAAGAGAGACTTTCATTAAACAAATTAATAATCTGTTTAGATAGCATTAATAAAATATAAACTTTTTCTACTTGATTCCCAGTTATCTTCTAAGAATTTTAAAACAAATTCTAAGTTGATAAAATTACAATTATAATGTGGTTCGTCTAAGACAGCATGGAAATGATTTACCTTTTTACGAGGTGGATTTCGTTTAATAATTTCTCTATCATATCTAAAGTAATATGTTTCTATCTTATTATCATAATCCCAAACTCCATAATGGTAACTATATTCAAAATTATAGAGGTCTTTTGTATCCACATCATATAAGAGTATTTCTTTAACTTGTAAATAACTATAATCTTCAAGAATAATACCAGAGGGCTTGTCTTTCTTTTGTTTTGGATGTGGTTGGCTAATTAGAACTGGTATAAATTCTCTTTCTTGATTTGAATTTTTATCAAGTACTTTTATACTTTCCTGTTTATTATATTGAAGAATTGGATAAGCATGATCGTATTGTTCTAACTGTAAAGTTGAATTGCTTATTTGCATACACAAAGATTTATAATAAAGATTGGGATGAATTTTTCCAATGAGTTGCAATTCCTCTAAAACTACATCTTGTGCCGAAATAAAAAAGTCTATACTTTTCTTACTCATTTATAATCTCCTGTATTACGTGTATACATATACCATAGTTGTAATTCTATATTGCCCTCATTTTCCTTGGATTCAAACCACTCTTTGAAAACACTAGTACTCATTTGGTATTTATCTTCGCAATATTCAATAAACTCTCTGAAATCGACTTCACTAATATCCTCAGCATTTATGGAGTCATAAACTTCTTTAACATGCATCTCTCTTGACTTATCCTTTTCCATTTGAGCTTCATCCCCAAACTCCATATATTCAGGACTAGGTTGGTCATATTGTATTAAATTTATACCTTCAACTGCATAGTATGCTTCTGTATTAAATGGTGTATTTTCTACTTGAAACATTACAAATTTTTTTAAAAAAAGATCCTCTTCCTCTTCTGTATTTAATCTATATTCAATCGGAGGGTTGTATATGCTTTGATGCTCTAACATTTCAAAAATATTGAGTAGACCGGTATCAACCATTTAAATTTCCTCCCCCCAACCGATAACTTTATTAACAGTAGGAATAACCTTTTCTTTTAACAATGTATTTATATATTCTATGTCTTCACCTATTTTAATAGGGTTGTCTTTATTAATTTTAAGGGTTATTGACAAATTTAAAGGTTTATTTTTATTCATTACCGTAACATAAAAATTGTTGTTATCTATTTTAACTTTAAAACCTAACATTTCTGTTTTTACTTCTTCAGGAAGTTCAGATATAAAAAGTTTATTGAAACCATCATTAAATGTAATACTTTCAAAAGAAAATCTAATATTATTTAAATTTGGTACAAAATCATCAAACATAGAATTTGTAGCGAAGTTCTGTATTAAATCAATGTTCTTCCAATTTATAATATCAAAATCTATGTTGCTACTTCCTTTAAGAACAACTTTTACCTGTTCGTCTGAATTTTCGAATAATGTAATAAGTTGATCTGAATAGAATCTTTGAACTTCAAATAAAGATTTTATTCTATCAATCAGAATATCTTTCTTACCTTCAATACCCATTATTTTAAAGCCGAAAACAATTCTATTAATTTCCATATAATATCATCCTTTTAGATAATTATTACTTATAATTTACCATAAAATCCAATTAAAAGCGATAGGGGAAAGTCGGTTTATGGGACAGATCAATGGACAGGACAGTGTGTCAGCCCCCCACTCAGCTAAAGTTTAAAGTAGTAAAGTGTAAAAGGTAAACAGGGTGAAAATAAGCGTCAAAATGAAGAAAAGTAAGAGCGGTTTGCGACTCTTACTTTTCCGAATTAGTGGACCTTAGATTCCTCTCGGTTCATCCCGGTGTCACGCCCCCGAAATTTGTCGAGGATACTTGGTTTATAATAGATGATTTTGTAGGAAAATAATGTTATTCGATGAATTTTCGAGAATTCAAAATTTGTAATAATTGCCACGACTTAGTCCCGCTAGTGCCAACGGAAGATCCAATAATAAAAGGGTTCTGCTAAAAGTCATTACTGCCAAATTCTCACTTTACACCGAGCCTCTACGGGCAGGATTCTCAGACAAAAAGCTAGCGTTTAAGAAGCTTTCTAAGCAACAAGGTTTTTATATGCTCTAAAGTGTACATCTAGTCTTTTAATCTGTCCTAGGTGACTCACGCAATGAAAGAGAGAGGGTGGCCCGGAAATCTGTCCGAAACGGCTCTAAAATTTTGCTGAAGTGACAGATGATGGAAAACAAAAAATGTTGAAGATAATAGAGTTTAGAATATTGGAAAATGATAGAATGAGGTGTAGCTAAATATTGTAAGGAGGGTTAGGTTGGGTATGAATTAAAGCCACTATCAAGTGTTTTGATCTTAATAATTATTGCTTCTTAGAACTATCTAAATCAAATGATTACGAGAGGATACATAAAAAAATGGCAATAAATGAAGATGGTAGGAAATCACTTTTTAAAAGCCCCGCGTATGAAGGATTATTAAAGCATCAGGATAGTTTAAAAAGCATTTTAAAAAGCCCGGGGTATGAAGGATTATTAAAGCATCAGGATAGTTTAAAAAGCATTTTAAAAAGCCCGGGGTATGAAGGATTATT
>NZ_JBHVSI010000034.1:9139-39491 GCF_042885335.1 Neobacillus sp. NPDC058068
TAAAGCATCAGGATAGTTTCAAAAGCATTTTAAAAAGCCCGGGGTATGAAGGATTATTAAAGCATCAGGATAGTTTTAAAAGCATTTTAAAAAGCCCGGGGTATGAAGGATTATTAAAGCATCAGGATAGTTTAAAAAGCATTTTAAAAAGCCCGGGGTATGAAGGATTATTAAAGCATCAGGATAGTTTCAAAAGCATTTTAAAAAGCCCGGGGTATGAAGGATTATTAAAGCATCAGGATAGTTTTAAAAGCATTTTAAAAAGCCCAGCGTATAAAGGATTATTAAAATATCAGGATAGTTTTAAAGGCATTTTAAAAAGCCCGGCGTATGAAGGGTTATTAATGCAGCAAGAAACTAGGAATAGCATTTTAAAGAGTTCATTAAATATAGGAGTGAAAGGGCACAAAGGCATTTTGGATAAAACCTTATCTTTGGAAAATGCCAATATAAAAATATTCAATGAAATGCTCAATGAATTAGAAGAAGTTTATGAAGAAATTGAGGATAAAGATTTAAAATCATTTGACATAGATGATAAAAATGAAGAAGATGCACTAAAACAACATTTATTCGAATTTATTACATATTGTAAGCATTTAATGTCCCTTATTAACACGGTTGATTCAAAAATAGTTTGGGATATCTTAACTAAGATATCAGTCATTGTTACTCTTTTCTCACCAATTGTAAATTTTGGAGATGAGGAAAGCAATAAAGTAATCAACATTAACGGTAACAACATGGAAATCAATTTAGATGCTGAGGAAGTTAATGTAATCATAATAAATCAAAAAAATGAAAAAAGTGACGTTTTAGTTGAAGAAGAAGGTAAAAAGCATGATGAGAAGATTAAAAGCTTTGAAAAATTGGATGCTTCCGCGGGAGAAAGGACCTAGATTCGTGACATTGGGGTCAGACCACTGGCCTTGCACGAAAGTGAGTAAATTGAATTAACCCCTAAATTTACCACCAACTTTTCAGCTTTAGTAGAAAAAAGGAGAATGTGGTATTAAAATGACCTCGTTCCCTTTCTTTCCCTTTTTAGTAATTTCCTAATTTCCGTTCATTTTTTCTCTTCTGTTTTTTAACCTTTTCGTTCACCAAAGCGACGGTTTTTCCCTATTTAACGGAATAGGAATCTTTGTCTGCCCTTTGATTTTTTCTTCTTTCTGCTTAGTTCTTTCAACATTTTTTTGCCTGGTAAAAATAAATATGTTCGTAATATGCAAAAGGAAACCCAAGGTGTTTTCTTAAACTTGGTTTGAAGTTTTACAATAAGTGAAACTCCAGAATGTCGGGGGCAGACCCCCACTCGCAATTCTTTATAAACTGACAAAAATTTTGGCTGCCAATCCAGGTAAATCCATAAGCAAAGGGCTTTCAGGCATATTTAATCAAACGTTTATTTAACTGACAAAAAATATGGTTGTTGAATAAATTTAATCCTTAAATGGCGGATTTCCTTGCATATTTAATCAAACGATTAATTAGTTTTGATGATAGAGAATTTTGTTGAGAATAGTCGCTTCCTTGGTTTGCTTTTTATTATGAGCTTGATGGGTTACAGCTTAAAAAGCAGACATCCAAATCGAAAAACACAATTAAACGAAACCGCTAACTAAGCAATCCCATTTTAGGGGTTGTTTTTTTGATTGAGTGTTACTTCCGCTAGATTATTCCTAAATTTGTCACAAGGGGAAGTTAACCTTCTGTGTAATTATTAATAGGAATAGGAGCGTGATAAGAATGAAAATAGGAGAAAAGAAAAACTTTTTTTACATTCCCAAACTTGGCTTCATTGAGGTTGTTTTTTGGAGCGAGAAAGAAACAGAAAACCGTTTATTTCAAGTAGAATTAAACTTAACACCAAAGAAACAAGAAATATTGAAAATCCTACAAGCAAGCTTCCCCGGCAACATCATAATCCATATCGAGAACCGTTGGGAGATCATACCGGCAAAGTAGCGGGGCAAAGGTTGGACACAAGCACCTCGTCCCAGTTCACTACTAGGGGTCATTGGCAAATAGCCTCATTGAGTATTTTGCGAGGTTCAATCCCCAACAAAATTCTGCTGCATAGACACTAATATTATTTGGAAATTACTCCAGTGCCTGTCACCGCCCGAATTATCTTGTTTCACAGTAATGTTCCTCAAGGTAAATTGTACGGGACCATTACTTCCAGGAAGCAAGTATGAGAAAATGAGGAATTGGTAAAGAGAGCACCTTTAAGTTTATTATGATGATGAGGATATTATGCAAATGATAAAAGAGTCCTACTAAGGTGAGTTGGACTCTTTCGTTTCACTTCTTTATTTATCTCTAGTGGATAAGATATCTGTTAGCTATAAATAGGAAGCCAGTGATTGCATATTGCCCTTAAAAAGTGACTCTTGTTCCAAATTTCAGTGACACTTAAGACAGAAATGAGTGACACACGAGACATACTCGTGGGGTCAGACCCCCACTCCGCTTTTAAGCGGTAAAGCACGGAAGCTAAACGGAGAGCGATGCTCTCTGTTTTTTTGTCTTTCAATTTGAAAAATATTTTATCGAATTAGGGAGGAATTTGAGAAGACGATGGGGACGTTCTTATAGGGGACAATCGGAAGTTTTTCGCGTAAAAAGGCACAACTAGTGGATATGAGCTGGTTGTGCCCAAGGAAGGAGAGGCGCCTGGAGCGCAAATCAACAGCTATTGTTTAACCATGCGTTTAATTTAATAGGTACTTTTTCAGTGCCCTCTTTGTTATAGGGGATTTTTTACGTACAAGCAATTATTGATGCAGGTTAATATTCCTGCACTCCTCTAAATTTTTCGTATGATGGTCTTATTGTAACATCAAAAACCGAAGCGGAATTACCAGCTAATATGTATACATCATGCGCCTTGTTTAGAATCCTGCTTGAAGGAAGGGGGATTATTTTTTATTGCCATCGTCATTTTCATAAATTGCCCTGCCGTTTGCAGTTTTATGGTTAAACGAATAAAGCTTCGGATGGAACAGGAATGATCAGTCCATTGTGTTTAAGACGAATTAGCAGTCCTTCTCACATAAAAATAATTAATTTTTTTAAAATCAGGTGATTTTCGGTAAATTAAATATTGCGAAAATTAGAACATAACTGTATATTTAAAATGTAATTATAAAAAGTGATAATCGATTATCAATTATCAAATGTAATGATTTTTACCAATACGTCTTATTTTACTTATTAAGGTGAAAAATCAAAGGATATCCAGGAAAGGATGGAAAGGCGAAAGTGAGCGCAGAGAAAACATTAGAGATTTTGGATTTATTCAACTTCCAAACCAGGGAGTTAAGTGTACCTCAAATTGCAGAAAGATTAAATCAGCCACAAAGTTCTGTATACAGACATCTTAGGATACTAAAAGAAAAGGGGTATGTAATTGAAACCAATGTGGGCCTATACAAGCTAGGTTATCGATTTTTAGAACTTGCTAAAATTGTGAAAACAGACAATAGCATTTCCTCCATTGCCTTTCCGGTTATGAGAAATCTTACGAATGAAACGGGAGAAACGTCTATTCTTACTATTTCTTCAGGGTTAAATGCCATTTGTTTAGAGGTAATTACATCGCCTCAGCCTATTAAAGTAACTTCTGATCAAGGGAAAATATTACCGCTTCATGCTGGTGCTTCTTCAACCATATTGCTTGCTCATATGCCGATTGAAACTGTCGAAGAGCTTTTCGAACAAGGACGATTAAATAAATTTACTGAAAATACTATTGTTGACCCAGAAGAGCTGAAAGGAAAGCTTGAGGAAACTAGAATGAGGGGCTATGCGATTTCGGATTCAGAAGTGGATGAGGGAGTTATAGCGTATGGGATACCTATTCGGGACATGGATAATCAAGTTGTTGCAGCATTAAGCATTGCAGGACCGCGCGAAAGAATGCTTGAAAGAGAAGAGCAGTCATTAATTGATTGCCTGCAGTCAGCAAAAATGGAAATTGAAAAATATCTATAAGCTATACATGTGAAAGGGGATTATGATGGAGAACTTTGATTTAGTTGTCAGGGGACAGATAGTTTTGGAAGATGAAGTTGTTTATGGGGAAATTGGCGTTCAAAACGGGAAAATCCATGCTATCGAAAAAGAGACCAATTTATTACAGGGTACTAAGGTTTTGGATTTTGGGAAGTCTTATGTTTTTCCGGGAATAATCGATGTCCATGTTCATTGTTTTAGCAACCCAAATGAAGGTTTCATCCCAACAAGTTCTTCTGCAGCGGCAGGTGGTGTTACGACATTCTTGGATATGCCTTATGACTTACCAAATCCAGTGAACAATGTCGAGCAGTTTGAGAGCAAAGTAAAACAATTGGAAGAAGAAGCCATTGTCGATATTTGCTTATGGGGAACCATCTCTAAGACAGGCGGAACAGACCAGATTGCAAAACTTGCTGAAGCAGGAGCGGTTGCTTTCAAAATGTCAACGTTTGAGACAGATGCCTACCGATTCCCTAGAATTCCGGATCCTGAAATCATGCGTGCCATGGAGATGATTCGCGAGACAGGTCTGGTTGCCGCTTTTCATTCCGAAAATGATGAAATTATTGTCGATTTGATCGATCAGTATAAGAAGGAAAACAAAGTGTACCCTCGTGCCCATATGGAAACGAGACCACCAGTAACGGAAACAAGTGCCGTATTGAAACTTTTAGAGTTTGCTTATTGGACAGGTGTAAAACTGCATATTGTTCACGTAAGTCATCCCCGTACCATTGATTTAATTAATCTATTTAAAAAACAAGGTGTTCAAGTTACATCGGAAACTTGCTATCCATATTTACTTCTTGATATCAACGACCTGGAGAAGCATGGTCCGAGAGCTAAAAATAACCCACCTTTACGAAACCCGGAAGATGTTGGAGGATTATGGAGGCGCTTACAAAATGGAGATATTGAATTAATTTCTTCAGATCATGCACCTTGGGGGCTAGAGCATAAGGAGAAAGGAAACGATAATATTTTTCTATCAGCCTCAGGAATGCCAGGATTAGAAATAATCGCGCCGCTTATTTTTGATAGCGGAGTGGCGAAAGGTAAATTAACACCGCTAGAATTTGCAAAGTTAATGGCCCAGCACCCAGCGGAGGTTTTTCAAATTCCAGGGAAGGGTAAAATTGCAGTTGATTATGATGCGGATTTCACGGTCATTGATCCAGAGAAATCTTGGATTGTAGATGAAACAAAGTTCCGCTCCTATTCTAAATTATCACCTTTTGATGGTTGCAAAGTTCAAGGTAAAGTCGTGCAAACCATTGTACGGGGTACGACTGTATATGATGGAAATGAGGTTATAGTTAAACCAGGATTCGGAAATTTTGTTCCAGGAAAAGCTTATCATCAAGCCTTAGTGGGGAGGGCGTAAAGCTTGTCCATAGAAAACTTTACAGAGATGCTAGAAGGTCTTCTGAGTTTAAAGTGGGAGGATGTTCGGGCAAGAACCATCCAACGAGCACAATGGATAATTGCCGATACATTGTTTTCTGCTTGGTACGGGGCACATTCTCCCGAACTTCAAAGGTATATTCAGGGCGTTGGCGCCCTCCAAAGAGATTCTGTTCATAGGATTCCAATTGTGGGTACCAGATATTTTACGACACCTTCCCATAGTGCCATCATACATGGCACCGCAATTGTCTGTAACGAATTAGATGAAGGAAACCAATTTGCTAAAGGACATCCGGCTGCACATTTATTCGCTCCAGCTTTCATCTCTGCAGTTGAAAATGAAGTCTCAGGCCAAGATTTTATTCATGCTTTTATTATCGGTTACGAGGTTGCAGCAAGGTTGGCTTATGCCAGCAATATGAAGGATGATATGCACCCGCATGGAACGTGGGGGATTGTCGGGGGAACCGTTGCTTCTGGTATTTTACTAAAAAAGAATCGTAAAGAAATTTTAGAAGCTGTTCTATTAGCAGCGACATTTCCAATCGCGACATCTTGGGAAGCAGCGGTTACTGGGATGACTGCAAGAAATTTATATACAGGATTAGGAAGTCTGCACGCAATACAAGCTTTACAGTTCCAGTCCTTTGGATTTAAAAGTAGTGCCGGCGTTGTCGATCATCTCTGGGGAAGTATTATGTCAAAGGGAATAGATTATAATTTGTTTCTAAAAGATTTATGGTCTCCACCTCTTTTGGAGATGAATTATTTTAAGTTGTATCCATCGTGCCGCTTTACCCATTCAGCTATAGATGCTTTATTAAATAACTTGCAAGAAAAGAAGATTGACATTTCAGAGATTTCCTCTGGGTTAGTAGAAACATATAGCTTAGCTGCACGTTTAGGTAATCCTGACCCGCAAAATGCCCTTGCAGGGAAATTTTCAATTCCTTACGCCCTTTCTGTTTTGTTACATGGAAATTCTCTCTATGAAAGTGATAAAGAACCAGTGTTCTCTAACCCTTCCATTCGTGATTTAGCCAAGAAGATAGTGGTTAAAGAAGACCCTAGTATGACAGAATTACTGCCGAATAAGCGGGCTGCTAGGGTCACATTTTACATGAAGAATGGCAGAAAGGAAAGTACTTTTGTAGAGGATGCCTCCGGTGGATTTAACAAACCACTTCCAGAAAGTAGATTAGTAGAAAAGTTTAAAAACATGTTGGCGCATACTGGGGATGAAAAGGAGGTTGAAACCGTTCTTGAAGCAACTATGAATTTAGAACGGACCAATCATTTTAGCCAGTGGGTAAAATCCTTTTCACAAAAAGTAGAAGTCTAACCGGGGGGGATAGAATGAAACCGTTACAGATCAATATGGAACGATTAAAAAGGAATCTCCTAGAAGTAGGTTCAGTAGCCAATCTGGGGGATAAGGGATATACAAGACCAGCATTTTCAATAGCAGAAAAGCAAGCTTTAGATTGGCTGAAAGGGAAACTTTCCAAACTTCCATTAGCAGTATCCCAAGACAAACTAGGAAATGTATATGGGAAATGGGGGGATACGGAAGAGGCAGCCGTTTCATTTGGCTCACATCTTGATACCGTCCCAGAGGGAGGGCTTTATGATGGAGCACTTGGAGTGATTGTCGGACTGGAGTGTCTGCAAACATTAGTCGAACATGGCTTTGAGCCTGAGACCCCTCTTGAGTTAGTTGCATTCGTTGGAGAAGAGGCTAATCCTCTTGGAGGAACATTTGGAAGCAGAGCGGTAGCGGGGTTAATAGCTCAATCAGAGGAGTTTAATAAGAAGTTGAACCAGTTTGATTTTACATGGAATGATTACCTTTCAGTAAGACGAAGTAGTAATAACTTTCGTTGTTTCTTAGAGTTGCATATCGAACAGGGGTCCGTATTGGAAACTGCTGAAAGGAAAATTGGGATTGTCACCTCTATTGCTGGTATTTTGAGATTATTCGTTACTATTCATGGTCGAGCAAGCCACTCTGGGACTACTCCCATGTATTTAAGACAAGATGCATTACTAGATGCTTCTAAATTAATACAGGAAGTAAATAAATTAGCCGTTGGGGCGGAAAGTGATATTGTCGCCACGGTGGGGGAAATTGGCATATCTCCTAACCTTGCCAACGTTGTTCCAGGTGAAGCTGAATTAATGATAGAGATTCGAGGAAGCCAATGGAACGAAATGAAGGGCATAGAGGAGTCCATACGAAAGTGGGCAAGTGAACATATTCATGCAGATATTTCTGTCGTAGTAGAGAAGCATCCCAATTCGTTATCACCACCGATTCAAAAAAGGATAGAAAAGGTTTGCAATGATGGAAATGTGCCATACCAATATATGCTTAGCGGCGCAAACCATGACGCCAACTCTTTAACCGCGTTAACGGATGTTGGGATGATTTTTGTTCCTAGTAAAGAGGGGATTAGTCATCACCCGGATGAATTCACATCCTGGGAAGATATTGAAATAGGTGCAAATGTTATGCTTCAAACCATTCAAGAATTATCAAAAATGTATGCAGAGGTAAAATAATCAAAATACAATCTTAGGAAGAAGGAAGGGTTTATATGAAAAAATTTCTAGTATTCTTATTAATTGTGTCTTTAGCTGCTTTAACAGCATGTGGAAGTACCTCTAGCGAAGCTAGTCAGAAAAATAAAGAGAATAATAAAACGGTTGAAGGGGCTAATGCGCTAGATAAGGTTAAAAACTCCGGAAAATTAGTCATTGGTACAACTGGAAATTACCGTCCCTTCTCATATATGGATAGCAATAACAAATTGATCGGATACGATATTGAATGGGGAAACATCATTGCTGAAGAATTAGGCGTCAAAGCTGAGTACGTAACAGGTCAATTTGCCGGACTCATTCCAGGTTTAGTAGCTCATAAGTTTGATGTTATCTTATCGGGAGTAAACGTTACGGAAGAACGTGCAAAATCGATTGACTTTTCTGAATCCTATGCCCAAGATGGTGCGGTTGCGGTTGTTAAAAAGGGGACAAATTCAGTAAAAAGTATTAAGGATATTAAAGGTAAAGTTGTAGGTGTAAATGCCGGTTCTGCATTTGAAGCCGTTGTTAGGCAAATTGGTGGCTTTAAGGAATTAAAAGTCTATCCGGGAGCTGCGGAGAGCTTTGCTGATTTAAGCGCTGGCCGTGTTGATGTCGTTGCTATTGGACTGCCTGCTGCAGCGGAGTATATTCAAAACTCTCCATCAGGGAAAGACATAGAAATTACCGGCGAGCCGTTTGATGTCAAGCAAATCGGTGTTGCTATACCAAAAGGAGAAGCGGAATTGAAGGCTGAAATTGATCGTATTATTAAAGCGAAAAAGGAAGATGGAACATACGAAAAGCTCTCTCAAAAGTATTTTGGTCTATCGTTTGATGAACTTGTACATGAATAGGAGGGGGCATCATTGAATTGGGATGTTATTAAGAATGTAATGCCCTTCTTTTTAGAAGGCGCTCTAGTTACCTTAGAAGTATCTTTATTGGCCATTTTAATTGGGACTGTACTTGGCTTTTTAATATGTCTTCTAAGGATGTCACACAATAAAATATTAAACAGCCTTGCCTTTCTCTATATTTGGCTTTTTCGGGGATTGCCTCTATTAATCGTACTGTTTTTATTCTACTATGCAGCACCTTTCGGAATTACTCTAAGTGCTTTTGCAGCAGCATTGTTCGCAATGTCATTGAACGCAACTGCCTATAAGGCCGAAATTATTCGTTCTGGAATGATGGCCGTTCAAAAGGGTCAAATAGAAGCGGCCGAGGCAATTGGCATGACTCCTAGTCAGATTATGCTGCGAATTCGAATTCCACAAACGATTCGATTAATTATTCCACCTTATATCAATAACTCTGTGGTATTGCTTAAGGAATCGGCACAAATATCCGTTATTACTGTTCCTGATCTTATGCTAAATGCACAAACCCAATATAGCAGCACCTATCTTCCACTGGAAACTCTTGGTGTCGCTGCAGTTCTTTATCTAGTTATGACTAGCGGACTCATGTTACTGCAGTCATGGACAGAGAAAAAGCTTAAGACACAAAACAATAATAAGTGATTGGAACGGGTGGGGGATATCATGGAAACTATTAAAATGCAAAACATTCAAAAGAAGTATGGTGATAAAATTGCTTTAACTAAAGTTAATTTAACTGTAAATAAGGGAGAAGTTGTTTCGTTAATTGGCCCCAGTGGCTCCGGGAAAAGTACTCTTCTGAGGTGTATAAATTTTTTAGAAGTTCCATCTCAGGGCAATGTACTTATTGAGGGGCAGCCAATCGATTATAAAGTAAACTCAATTGGCAAATTGACTATTGGATCTAAAATAAAGATGAGTAAAGTACGGAGTAAAGTGGGAATGGTTTTTCAGCATTTTAATCTTTGGAAACACAAAACTGTCCTTGAAAATATTATTGAAGGACCAATGATTGTTAAAAAGATGCCTAAAGAAAAAGCAATTGAAATAGCCGACGAATTATTAAATAAAGTTGGTTTATATGACAAAAGAAATGAACATCCTAGTGACCTGTCTGGAGGTCAGCAACAACGGATTGCTATCGCAAGAGCTTTAGCAATGGAACCGAGTGTCATGTTGTTTGATGAAGCTACCTCCGCCCTCGATCCGGAAATGGTAAACGAGGTTCTTCAAATTATGATGGGGCTTGCTAAGGAAGGAATGACCATGATGATTGTAACACATGAAATGGGATTCGCTAAACAAGTGTCTGATCGTGTGGTTTTCATGGAAGATGGTCAAATTGTTACAATAGGAACACCGAATGAAATCTTTGCATCTAATAATAATCCACGTGTTACTAAATTCCTACAAAATTTACAGCCATTGAGTTGATAAATAATGCCTGCAGTTTTTAACTGCGGGTATTTTTTTAATATGGTTATAAAGACTCTGTTACTAATTATTAAACTGGCGAGAACCATCTCGGACCTTGGCGTGGAAGACAGAATAACGGATACAGCTATTTGGGAGGCCATGACCTTAAGGAGAAGCAATCTATAGCGAGGGAAACATAAATGTCACTTCAGAAAAGAATTTGGATACCCAATCGTTTTTACCACATTGTTTGCAGGGGTAATCGTCGTGATCCACTTTTTCGAAATGGAACGGATTTTTAAGCCTTTTTACACATCCTCTATCAACTTCATGAAAAAATTCCTTTTGAAATGGCCTCCTATTGTTTAATGACCAATCATTACCACCTGCAGATTCGTTCACCCGAAATGGGAATTTTCAGATATTAAATACTTTACGGCAAAATGTACCTTTTTCGATATAATTTCGGTTTACTTTTCGGTTTATATAGACACCAACACCGCCTGTTGTAAACGGCAAGTAAATTGCAGGACAGTGCCATCTAAACAGGGTTTCATAAATTGGAAAAATTTCGACCGCCAATCGGATTGAAGCCCTTAACAGCAGACTTTTCAGCATATTTAATCAAAAGTTTAATTAACTTATTCCGGTGCCAAGTCACCACCCGGGGGAACAGGAATCTTGTCCCGCTTTTTAATAGTAAACAGGACAAGGTTCCTGTCCTGTATAAAATAGCGCCTTCACAATAGAAACGAGCCACTTAAATTAATTGAATATTCGTAGTAGTGTTAATATAAGGTGCCTTATTAGGGGGTGCTGAAAGAAAATATAGATTATCAAGGAGGATGTGAATCAATGAAAAGAAAAAAAGGTGTATGTCTTTTTTTGCTGTGTGCTGTTTTACTGTTAAACGCATTTAGTTTTCAAAACGTTTCGGCAGACTCAGAAAAGGGAGAGTCTGCTTCTCAAAAGGTGGGAGAGATCGATTATAAATCGTATGTATCACGATTTGATTTAAAGTATGACAAATTAATGGATTTGCCAAGAAACGGGCTGCCAGTAGGAAATGGTAAAATGGGAAGCCTCGTTTATGCAACTGACTCAGAGCTTAAGTACTACTTGAATCGGGTCGACATTTTTCAAAGCGGATCGAGAGGGCCAGCTGAAGCAGATGACTGTTGTACAGCTGGTGATGTGGATATTAATTTCGGAGGGACCGTATTCCCAAAAGATAAAGTAAGCCAGCATCTTTCCTTTTATGAAGCAGAAGCAACCGTTACAGGGCCGGATGTTACCACAAGCACAATTGCTTGGAGTGATCATGACGTTATGCTAGTCCGCGTCCACGACAAGCGTAAAGGCAACAATACAGTAACGGTTGATCTGAAAGCCGTTAATCCGGACAAGACCGAAGTCAAAAGGCTTGGGGACAAAATCGTCTTGAAGCAGGTTTTTGACGTACCGAGTGATACCGGCATAAAGGAGAATGATCACTACAATGCTTCGGCCGTTGTCATTAGCGTGCCGGATGAGGATGCAGCCGTTTCTGTTGAAGACAAGAAAATTCGGCTGACCGTTAATCCTGATAAAAAGAAATACACGGTGTTAATGGCGAGTGCATCAACGTTTGACCGAAATGAGGATGTCATTCAAAAGGCTTTAAATGAGTTGCAATATGCTGAAAAGCAAAACTATGAGAAAACTCGTAATTCCCATACGAAGTGGTGGCGCGAGTACTGGTCCAAGTCATTTATTGATATTGACAATAAGCCAGAATTGATTGAAAAGTGGGTGACCTTCTTTTACTATGTCGGCTCGTCGTTTAGAGGCGATTATCCTGCCAAATTTAATGGATCGCTTTGGCATGTAGGTCCGCGGGCCTGGGGTTCTCAATACTGGGGCTTTAACCAGAATACACATTATTACGCATTAGGCGGAGCCAACCACTTGGAGCTTCTTCAGCCGCTGTTTAAGATGACGAATAAAAACCTGGATATGTATGCCATCTCTGCAGGTCAGCAGTGGGGCAGTAAAGGCATTCATGTTTCACAGACTGAAGCATATAACGGACCTGAGGTTTTACCGGATAATATCGCTGCCGACCTCCGTAATGTTTTCTTGAATCAAGCACTGTTGACCCCTGAACTGAATGCATTCAGGAAGAATCGGATTCGGACCAATTCCAGATGGAATTATCCTAAAAATGTAGAAAACCCCAACCCTGTTATTGGAGCGACGTCGCACTGGGTGAGTGATGCCGGTGTGATTGCCAATTTCTATTGGGATCAATATCTTTATATGAAGGATGAAAAGTTTTTAAAAGAACAAGCATACCCAATCATTAAAGGAGTGGCAGAGTTTTATACTAATTTCCCTAATTTGAAAAAAGAAGCGGATGGGAAATATCATATTAATTATACAAACTGGGCGGAAACGCTTCTTGGGGCAAAGGATGTCATTACTGATCTTGCGATGATGAGGGGTGTTCTTCCAATTGCCATTCAGACGGCAGAGAAATTCAATGTGGATGCGGATCTTGTTCCACATTGGAAAGAAGTATTAGACAATCTCGCCCCATATCCGACTAGTAAGATGAGTGACGTTTTATTGGCTCCGGTACATCCACAAGGTAAAACGACTTACGGAATGGCCCGTAAACCAATCATTAAGCCTAACGGATCAGGAACGGTGTGGGATTGGTGGCTGCCGCAGCTGTATTTCTTTGACAATTTTACCCTTGAATCCAATGATCCAGATCAGCAAAGAGTGCTCGAAGCTACGTTAGAATCGGAACAAGCTTACAATTTGCTTAAAAAAGGAGAATTACATGGCAGAGGCGGATTCACTTGGTCCCGGTATTTGACGGAAGCAGCTAAAATGGGCCGGGCGGATATCGTGCAGATGGGACTTCCACTTATGATATCCCAGACAAAATATTGGAATGACGGTTCTAGTCCAAACAGACTGCCGTATGTTGATGGCGGGTATTTATCCATGCAGGAGCTAGGGGCTTATGCCGACTCTTTACAAAGTCCGCTCCTTCAAAGTATTGGTTCTGCTCCGGGCGAAGATCCTGTTATCCACGTATTCCCGGCCTGGCCGAAGGAATGGGACACAAAGTTTAAAATGCTGGCAAAGGGCGGATTCTTGGTTACTTCCTCAATGAAGGATGGCGAAGTTCAATTTGTAAAGCTTGATTCTCAAATTGGCGGTAAAGTGGAAATTCATAATCCGTGGGGGAATCAGCCAGTTCAAGTGGTTAACCAGAGCACTACCAAAGCTGTTAAAATTACATCAAATGGTAAAACTATTTCATTTGACACCAAAAAAGGTGAAAGCTATTTGTTAACGAATAAATAGTTTTGTGGGTTGAGTGGGGTCAGACCCCCACCCAGCTAAAGTTTAAAGCAGTAAAGTATAAAAAGTAAACAGAGTGAAAATAAGCGGCAAAATGAAGAAAAGTAAGAGCAGCTTGCAGCTCTTACTTTTCCGAATTAGTGGACTGATGAAATAGGTGCCACTGGCGGCACTCGAATAATGTCGAATTCATCGACATTATTCGGTGAGTGACAGTGGCACTGTTCTGAGGTTGATTTTTAAACAACATGTTAGTTTAATATTGTCACCTTTACTTGTTTTACTCCGAAATTGATTGCATCATGTTCAGAAGGAATAAAGATATCAATGCGATTTCCCTTAATGGCTCCACCAGTATCTCCGGCGATTGCTTCACCATAGCCTTCTACATACACTTTACTGCCAAGCGGTATAACAGATGGGTCAACTGCGATGACCTTTGCATTTGGGTTTGCGTTAAGGTCAATTCCAGTAGCCGTAGTACCGGAACAGCCCTCACATGAAGCCGTATAGGCAGTTGCTTTCACTGTCATTTCCTTTGAACTTGTATTACTTGTTGATGCAGCTGGGACGGCAGGTGCACTTTCCTTTGATGCTTGTGCAGCAGGCTTTACCTGTTTTTTGGTTACAGCACTATTAGTAGTATCTAAACCATCAAAGATTAATAGCTTTAAACCAGGATGGATAAGATCGGTATGTAAGTCGTTCCACTCTTTAAGTTGAGAAACCGTTATATGATAATCCATGGAGATATCCCATAATGTGTCACCTTGTTTTACAGTATATTGTTTTTCCGGTGCGATTGTTAGTATATCTCCAGGGTGGATAAGGTCCGTAGTAAGCTGATTCCACTTTTCGATATTTTCTACAGATGTATTATTTTCACGTGATAGACCCCAAAGGGTATCCCCTTTTTGTACTGTTATCGTTGCAGCTTGTACATTAGCACTTACAGTTACTGAGAGTACAGCAACTGCTATAATTGTTAGCATTTTTTTAAGCATTTTTTACCCTCCGTTTTCTTTGGTTGCTAATTTTTAATAAGAATAACATAGATTTTTCTGAAACAAAGAACAGGGAGGTGTTAAATCGTTTACAGCTGTGGCATTTATGTTGCAATAATATTTCTAAAATAAAATAATAATCAGAAAATATAGTTTTTCTAAAGCCCTCTCGAGGCTAAAAATCCAGCTTAATAGATATGGGGAATCGTATCATAAGTAAATGAGGTTTTTAAGTATTCTCCAGAAGTTCGGAAAATGTTAGAGGTGCGATAAGTAGCAGACATCCTGAAGTTTTATTTGCTAGGCCCACTTTTTCAACAAACTAAATTTCAACTTTAAAAGTGTGGATTGCATCCAAAAATCTAATAAAGTTGTACTTCCCAATCTTCTAATGGTGGTTCTATTTCATAGTTTTTATCAACTATCGATCTTATAAATTGTGCAGCTCTCATCTCGGCATATTTCTCATTTAATACATTACCATCGTCATCCATCTCAATGGCATTTGCAAAAATGGCATATGCTTGTTCCAGTATCCATGGTTCTTCAAATATAAAAGAATAATCAAAACCCTCCAATAATGGCAATCCAACTGTTCCATTTACAATCCAAAATGAAAAAGTTCTTAATGCTCCACACCAAAAGTGGCAGCTTAATAGAGGTTATTACGACTTAATTTTTTTCACTTTACCTAAAATTTGAGAAACAGCAATGGCTATACTTCCATTTAGCATTCCAAATATAGAGCCATAAAAAAAGGCTGCTTCCTTGTTACTGCCAAAGAAAAACATGACAAAGCTCCATAAGCAATACAAAAATACTACTGTACCGAAAGTATATAAAAATTTCTCCATTGTGACACCATCCGTTTCGACATATTCAAAATGAGGAATATTCTTACAGGAGTTGAATATATTCATGGAATAATCATTCTGAAAAAAGTTATAGCCTTACACTATCTCTTATATGTTCTAGCTAACTTCGACAAGGAGGAAAGCCAATATGTTTCATAAGCATTTTAGTGCCCTATCTCTTGTAATTTCAGGAACATTGTTTGTACTTTATCCAGCGATTCGTCCTTTTTCTGATGAATCGTCTATGGAAGGCGCTGCTGCATTTGCATCAACAGAATGGTTGGTAGCTCATATTTTTGCAATAATCGGTTTCACATTACTACCATTAGGTTTACTTGGGCTTCATAACTCATTAAAAGAATCTGCTTTAAAATCTCTGACATATTCTGCGGTAGTATTCTGTTTATTAGGCATTGGTTTAACATTACCGTTTTACGGAGGGGAAACCTACGGACTACACGCTATTGGGCTGGAAGCAATAACACGGCAGACTGATGCAATAGTTAGTCTTGCAAATGTGGTACGTTCTGGTCCAGGGCTTATTATGTTCATAATTGGTCTTTTGTTTCTTGCTGCTGCTTCGATTATAGTTGCAATTACAGTTTGGAGGTCGGGAACATACCAGAAATGGAGCGGTATTCCCTTTGCTTTAGGAATTTCACTATATATCCCACAATTCTTCGCTGGGCAGCCGCTACGAGTAGCACATGGATTTCTTGTTTTCCTTGGGTGTGTATTGATTGCGGTTGGATTATGGAGGCAAAACATCCCAGAAAAGAAGGAATAGAGAACCATTTGTTCAACTTACGGGGGAAGTGGTATTTGGTGAAATAACGATGATTATTGCATATGAATTGAGCCACATGTGCGGAGTTTTGAGCCAGTTAGTGCGGAAGAGTGAGCCGCCATCTGCGGAGCTAGAGCCGGCACGATAAATCAAATAACCTCTTGTATAATAAAAAATGCATGCAAATATGCATGACAATATTATACAGGAGGTTTTTTTGTGGTTAATTGTCGTAAAATCCTTGAACTGTATTTTGATGAGATCAGTCAAAGAACAATCAGTTCTAGTGCCGGTCACTCGGCCAGTGGGGTCAGACCCCCACCCAGCTAAGGCTTAAAGCGGTAAAGTGTAAAAGGTTAACAGGGTGAAAATAAGCGGTAAAATGAAGAAAAGTAAGAGCCGCTTGCGGATCTTACTTTTCCAAATTAGTGGATCTTAGATGGCTCTCGGTTCATTAACAAAAGCATTTAAAAATCGCGCTCATAAAAGGTAAACGGTCCAAAAACTGCTTTAAATCTTTTCTTGAGCGAAAAGAAAATACTTCAATTTCATGTTTCGGGTAAAAAAGTTCAGATCCTTTCTTCAATTCCAGTGCACCGTCACTAGCCGGATAATTTCGAATCATTCGGCATTATTAGGGGCGTGACAGGCACTTTTTAAACAACCTCTACAATAGGAGTTATTCTTTTGTTTGTAAATACTTATTTTTGAAAATAAGGAATTATTTTAAAGTCATGCAAAGGCAGTGGGACTAACCCTTTTTTAATTAGTCTATTGCATTGGAATTGCCGAAGTACCATACAGAGTCTAATTTCGTTCCATGTGCTTGCTTATATAAGTAAAGTTGGTGATCCGTACTGAAATAAGCAATAGTCACAACTTTCACCCGATTGCTGCTGTCCCAGGAAAGTAATAGTTTAATAGACACTTTTTCTTGACCTAATTCGATTGGATTTAACATTGTGAAGCCGTTTTTGATTGGTTCAAAGGCTCCTTTGTCAGGGGTTAAGAAGGAGTATTCCCAATAGTAACCGTTTGAATCCACCGAATAAAGGTTTCCTAAGGTCTTCGCTACTTCATTTTTTGTTTGACCAACAGAAACCATTTTCTTCAACAATTCCACATTGCCTTTGATTAATTCATTACCAGGATATTTTAATTTGTTATTTTCATAAAAATGTCCATGCGAAATAATATTATGAGCCCATCTGCCATCTAGTAAAAGATAATAAGACTCGGAGCCATCTTTCATCCATCCGCTGGCCATTGCACCAGAAGATTTAAAATAGTACCAGCCATAGGTGTGATCAAATTCTGTGAATCTCCACCCTGTGGCCATTTGACCCGAACGCTCCATATAATACCACTTACTGTGATCCTTCACCCATCCGCTGGCCATATCTCCCTTTTTGACAAAATAGTACCACTTACCATTGTCTAATAACCATCCTGTTTTCATGACTCCGCCTTTATCAAAGAAATACCATTTAGAATTAATCTTTTTCCATCCGGTAGTGTAGTCACCTAGATTGTTTACATAGTACCAATAGCCATCTTTTTGAACCCAATGGTAACTAGTAATCTTCGAACTGCTGCTGACTGTCGTATTCGCAAATGAAACAGTTGGTGACGCCATTAATAATAAACCTGCTGTTAACGTAAATGCTTTTGCAATTTTTTTCATGTTACACCCCATTATCTAATTTTATGAAGCTAATAAAACAAGTATTATGTACCATTCTTCTACCATTATATAACAAAACAGAGACCGTAGGGACGGTTCTGTTGGCTTTCTCACAAGTTTTTCTAGATCTTTATAAGCATTTTTAAGTAATTTCAAGTCATTTCAGTGCCTGTCACAACCCGATATAAATTCTGGGGTCAGACCACTGGCCTTATATGACTTTAAAATAAATACTTATTTTCAAAAATAAGTATTTACAGACAAAAGAAAAACTCCTATTGTAGAAGTTTTGACCTTGTTTTGTTCCCTAAACAAACAAGTCTTCTACAAAGGAGTTTTTACCTTGAATAAGAATTTTGGGGTCAGACCCCCACCCAGCTAAAGTTTAAAGCGGTAAAGGAACCACAGACGGTTCTGGTGGCTTTTGATTGGTTTTTGTCAACAAAAACTAGTAGAAGGTTCTCGTGGTCTTCTTTTTCAGCTATTTTCAATCTTGTTTAATTCATCACCATTAACCATTTTTAATTGGTGCCGCAACTCTGTTATGTAACGTATCATTGCCATTCTTACAACTGATGGGTAGTATCGTGTGTTAAGTTCCTGTTCACATTCCTCTAAATCCATTTTTTTCACCGCGATAATTTTAGTTAATTCTTCAGTACTCATTGGCCATCCCCCTACATATTAACTATTTTTATAGCTTTAGGATGGACACTTTTTTCATAGTTTATACAAAATGAAGCAGGGAAAGGAGGTTCTCATGTTTCATCGAACTAAGGGTGATGTGTTAGAAGAAATGTCGTCGTGTTTCGGTGTGACATATTTCGACTCCTTTTATAATAGAAACTCGCTATTTACCAGTGGCTGGGGTAGTTTAATTAACCGTTTGTTTAGTATCAAAACGTGCCAATTTTTGTAGGTTGATAGTTTTTATAAGTTACTATTGAAGATAGTTATCGAAGATGGGGACGTATGTAGAGACCCCCACTCTCTTAATAAATACCGAATATGCAAAATGGAAGGATTACGTAGAAAATGGTTGGCCGAAACTTCCTGCAGATCCTGAAGAACCGGGATCAGTACCATCACCTGGCCATATCGTAATTGAACCAACTCTATCTGGTGATGCTGCAAAAGCCTCAGTAACTAAAGAAATGTTGAACAAAGCTTTTGCCGAAGTACCTAAAGTGAAAGGCGTTCAAATCGTTGGAATATCGATTGGAAAATTGACCGGAGCTAATTCATATGAGCTCAATCTTCCAACCGAATTCTTAACAAAAGGTGGGAAAAACCAGCGCATAGCCGTTTCAACTGAATTCGGAACCGTTACAATGCAAGGTCACCTGCTCACAAGGGCCAAGTTAAATGGAGTCAAAACCGTCAACGTCGTCCTTTCAGCTGGACCTCCAATTAACAACAAAGCCACCTTAGAACTCCGCATCGTTGCGGATGGAAAAGATATCGATTACAACCATCCGGGTGCACCAGTGGAAATTACAATTCCTTAAAAAAGTCGATGGGGTCTACTTAGATCCCACTGTTTTAATTATCAATCAAACGTTTAATTAACTGACAAAAATTTTGGCCGTTAATCTGAATGAATCCTTTACTACCGGACTTTACGGCATATTCAATCAAACGTTTATTTAACTGACAAAATTTTTAGCTGCCAAATGGGTTTATTCCTTATCCAGCGGGTTTCCCGGCCCATCTAATCAAACGATTAATTAGTTTTTCTGAAGGATATTTTGTTGGGGTTTGTCGGTTTAGGAGTGGTGTAGGTAAAAAAGGCTGAGCGGAACCAGATATAAAGCCAAGATTCGTCAATTCTTTTTTGAAAAGAAGAGACGAAACATTGATATCACTAGGATATGTACTAATTTAATCAAACGTTTAGTTAACTGACAAAATTTTTAGCCGCGGAATGGTTTAAATACTTAAATGACAGGATTCCTGCCTTATTTAATCAAACGATTATTTAGTTTTAATGGAAGGGAATTTTGTTTAGATTTGTCAGTTAGGTGTGTTAAAGGTTAAAGCTGAAATGAACCAGTTGTAAAACTAAATAGCCATCAAAAGGGTCATTGCTCAAATGGCGAAACATAAGAATCGGTCCATTTCATGTCTCTAAGCTGCATATTACCTAAACGGAAATAAGCCGCAATATGAAGAAGGGTAAGAGCAAGTTTAGGAGCTTTTACCTTTCTTTATTTTGGTTGAGTCATAGCTGGATGCGGGTTCCTAGCCAGTAGAAATTCTATGGTTTCATATTAGAAGGTTAAATCATCATCTAGAAAGTCTGATAGACTGTAGCTCTTGTTTTCATTAATTACCGCAAAGTCCCTTTTTGATAGATCAGGGAATTCTTTAGGATTGATTTCCCTAACAAAAACGGATTTTAAATTATCGGCTTTTATCCCCCATTTATTTGTAGTAATGATCCCTTTATAATACCATTTAAGCCGATTGATCATATAATCGGCCGACTTTCCCTTCATATAATATTCCGTGGTTAGATTGTCAGTATGCGTGAAGTAAACAATAAAATATTTCATGTACATTCTCCCTGCAACCATGTATTTATTTTAACTAGCGATTGGCCGTTTTGTGGGTTCTTGTATAACAAAATGGTGGGGTTTACGACTTGGGAAGTTTTTTTGGCTGCTTTTTTTCAGGATATTTGTAAATAAACTCATCCTCAATCTGTTTGATAAACTCCCAAATTTTCATCTCAAAAGCATCTGCCAGCAAACGAAGAGTTGTTACAGATGGTGATTTTTCATTATACTCAAGGTCCTGGATGAAGCGAATATTTAGCTCACTCTCTTCAGCAAGTTTCTGTTGTGTCCATTTCTTCTCATTTCTTAATTTGCCTAATCCAATGCCTATATAAATTTCCTTTTTGGTCTTTTTCAAAGGAATTCTCCTTTTTAAGACCATTACATAATGCCAAGCGAAATCACTCCACGCACTGCAGAGCGTAAAATGTCCGATTCATGAAGTTTTTAAGAAAATGGGACAGGAACCTTGTTCCAATTGAGCCTCATCCAAGTGGTAATCCTGCTGTCACCTATAAAGAAAACTCGCTGATTGAAGCGAATTTTGGGGGAGACTCCCACTAAGTGATTACAGCCATTGAAATGTACCACTTCTGACATTGTATTTACCACTATTGAAGTGTACCAAAGAATGACAAGACGTTTACCACCGCAATCTTACTGGTAATAGGAGGAATAAATCTATAGTTTGGAGTATCAAGAATGTTAAAAAATTTGATTAAACAAGACCAGCCTTGCGCAAACGGGACTGATTCTAGGGTAACTCTTGTATTACGTAGTAGACTAAATACTGCGTAACAACGATTGCCAAGATTGTGGAAAAAAACTATAATTCATTATCTTCTTTTATGATATTAGTAAGAAGATATGTGAAATTGTGAAGCATTTCACTTAAACTAACGTGGCAGTTTACTTGAACAAGGATAGGTTACATTAAAAGCAGGAGGTGTAACCTAAATTGCATTATTTAAAGTTTCTTTTTTATGAATGTATATTGTTTAGTCCATTTTTTATATTGAATTTTTACAAAAGTATTTACTTCAATTCACCGTTTACGAAAGGTGGATTTTTAGCACTTATAATAACTTTGCTTATATATGCGGTTTTAATCAGTTTATTGATTAAATTATTTATACGGTTTGATACTATATCAATTAAAAGAAAGCTATTACTTTCCATCCCCAATTTATTTATCTCTGGATTAATTACAGGCATTATAATGTTTTTCATTTTTGGTACAGAGTGACTCTTGCTAAGCTAAAGGGGGGTTTTACTTAAATTAAGAGTAAAGCCCTTTTCTTATTCAACTAAAGTGGTAGGTTAGTGCAAGAAGGAAATAGGATATTTAACTCCGAATATATTAAGAATAAGCAATTTTATTTAAAGGGCTTTGAACAAGGAAGGAGTATTAGGATGGCAATTCTTATTGGAGTAATTACTGGATTCTTATACCTTTATTTAATGAACAAATTAGTCGATATATCAATGGACTTCTTTGAAAAAAAGGGTGTTAAAGACCATTGTTTAAAGGTTCTTCCATCATTATCGTTTATATTTCTCACAAGTTTATTAATAGGCTTTTATCTTCCTGAACCGATAAAAGAATATACCGGAGTTTTTCGTATATTTACTTATTTTAGTGGTGTCGGATTATTATTAATCTTATTTTCTTTCATTATAGTGAAACCTATTTGCCCATCGTGGTATAAAAAATTATTCGAATGAACAGATGGTGCTTATTCAAGTAACGGGTGCTTGATTTGAAGATGAGTTGCTGCGGCAGCTCTTTTTTTGTTGATCAACTAAAGGAGCAGGATAGTTTCAAAAGGAATAATTGAAAAATGGGTAAAGTAATATGTAAAAAAGGGGGGGATGATTTGATTAAAAAAGTTTTTGTTATATTTCTATTTTCTTCTCTAATCTTAATGGCTTGTTCAAAAACAAAAGTTATGAATTTCACTGGAGAAAGTGAAAATTGGTATGTTGATTATGAAGTAAAGGTATTTGATGAAAACAGCGAATCTACACATTTTACAATTAAATATAAAGGTAAGGACCCCAAGCCACAAAAAATAAAATATAATATCGAATATGGATCAGGGAAAACCGATGGAACTGATAATTTAAATAATGGTGAATTGAACTTAGGTGGACATTCTTGTAGTGGCTGTGCAGTTATTCAAGAAGATGATGTTATGGAGGTAACCATAACTTGGAATGGAGAATTAGAAACCTTCAATTTGAAAAATAAATAGCATATATTTCATTAATGGGTGCATTACTGAAACAACGGTATTGCTCTTTTCTTCTTCAAGGAAAGGAGCAGGTTAGTTGAAAAAGGATTAAGTTAATTTATATAGAATTTAATAGGTATTAGGGATTTTTTAGGAGGAGCGAAATTGAATACAATGGTTACTTATATGCTGTTAAAAACTATTGGTTTAACTGTATGTTTGGTTCCTATCTTAATGAGCAGACTTATTATGTTTTCTGATATTCCTAGGTTGATTCTTGATTCTCTATCTGCATTAGGCTTTATTGTTCTTATTGTAGGAAATATTATGGAGTGGAAATATAAAAGAAGAAAAACTAATCGGGATATTATTTAATGTTCTTCGGCTGAAAAAGGCTAAGTGGGAGTATTAAACGGGTGCAAGAGTTTAACAGCAGCTGCCATAATTGGTGGCTTTTCTGTTATTAAACTAAAGGAGCAGTTTAGTTCAAGAAGGATTTAATATGAACAATCCAGAAATTAGATGTAGAAGATAAAAGTTAAATGAGGTGTTTTTTATAGAAAATATACCCGTCAAGACACTAAAAAGAATAGAAGAAGACATTAAAAATAATGATTTAGGGAAAGCCAGGGATAGACTACATGGGTTAATATCAACCTATACTAATGAATTAGAACTCCGTAAAAAGTTAGGAGATATATATTTTGAATTAAAATATCCATCTATGGCTGGTCGCTACTGGTATTTAGAAGAACACAAAACACCAGAGATGGTAAAAGCATGTATTGCATTTGAAAAATCAATGGGAAATAACCCTAATAGAATAGCCAGGGCTTTAAAGTATAAAGGTAATATTGAAATCATAAAAAGATTGGAATTAGACCAAGCAATTACCTCTATACAAAAAAACGTGAAAGAAAAATTAGTAGAAGAACCCGAGGATTTATTGGTAGATAAATTAGTTTTATATGGTTGTTTATCAATAATAGTATTAATAATTATCTTTACATTAATTGGAGTTTACACATTCTTCAAATGGATATTTTGATTTAGAATCAGCTTGGGTTAGAGGGTTTTGATTTAGCATGTTTTTCAACTACAGGGGGCTTGAGTTGAAGATGAGTTGTGGCGGCAGCTCTTTTTTTGTTGATCAACTAAAGGAGCAGGTTAGCTTAAGAAGATGTAGTTAATATTGCCTTCGCTGAATTATAATTATGGTGTTAGTAAGTGCTATAAAAGGAGAATATAAAATGCCTGTTATTGAGCATCAACAATTTATTAAAGCACCTGTTGAATTATGTTTTGACCTTGCGAGGAACGTAGATATTCATACTCAAACCACCTCTACAACAAAGGAAAGAGCTGTTGGTGGAGTCACACAAGGGTTATTAGAGGAGGGAGATACTGTTACTTGGGAAGCCATTCATTTTGGTATTAAACAAAGGCTGACAGCCAAAGTGACATTAATGGAAAAGCCCTATAAGTTTGTAGATATGATGGTGAAGGGAGCCTTCCATTCCTTTGTTCACTCTCATCAGTTTATCGAAGAAGCAGGTGGAACCATTATGATAGACAAATTCCAGTATAAGTCTCCATTTGGACCAATTGGCGTTGTAGCCGATAAATTGTTTTTGGAGAAGTATATGAGAGTATTTATTGCTTCCCGTGCAAAGGCACTCAAAAATATTGCCGAAAATATGGATTAATCTTATTGAAGAAACAGGAGGAAGTGTTTAAGATCAGAGCTGTCACTGAGGCAGCTTTTTCTTGTTGAACGGGCAGGTTAGTTGAAGAAAAATTATGGAAAAAAATCCAATATCATAGGGTGATTTATGGTATGATTTGAGAAAATATATATTCATTTTTAAGGGGGAAAATGATGAAAAAGTTTTTACAATCATTTATTATAACTGTTGTCTTTGGTTTTATTGGAAAAATGTTGGTCGGCAATTGGGGATTTTTCGTAGCTGTTGGTATCAACCTATTATGTTTAATATATCAAGAACTAAGCATTATCTCATCACTTCTGAAAGAACGTTCCTCTACGAAAAAAGTTGCATAGATTATTCAAGTAACGGGTGCTTTAGTGTAAGAAGGGTTGTCATTGGCAGCTCTTTTTCTTTATACACTAAGGTGCAAATTTGGTTTTACAAAAAAATAAATTTATAGGTAAAATAAATTGTGTGAAAGTTTGTCCACTATTACAGTCCCGAATGCATTGAGAAACAAGATGCACCTATTTTTATTTGGCTATATTAAGGGTCATTTTTGATTTTATAACCATGTTGATTGGAGTGGAAGCCGCAAGACTCCTGCGGGAGCGCCGAGGAGTAAATGAGTATGTGAAGAGATGTACTTAAGCTAACGTGGCAGTTTACTTTAAGAAGAGAATAAACTGAAGAACAGTCGTATATTTTAGTCTGTATTTGTAAAATTGATATGTTTTTGTCCCCAAGTACACATTGAATCCAATATGGGTTTTAGGCTCCGACCATATTCGCTTAACTCATATTCCACTTTTGGTGGGACTTGATTAAAGACAATTCTGCAAATAACTCCATCAGACTCTAATTCTCTCAATTGTTGGGTAAGCATTTTTTGTGTAATGTTTGGCATTAAACGCTTCAGTTCGCTTGTTCTTTTTTTACCGGTTTCTAAATGGCAAAGAATAATGCACTTCCACTTTCCTCCGATTACTTCGAGAGTTGCCTCAATGGGCATATTAAATGACTTCATAAAAATGTGTCTCCTTTATGGGAACTTTTAAGTACCTATGGTACAAAAAAGTGCGTACTTGTCTCTAATATACATTATATATTATTGTTATTCTAACAAGTAAATAATCGATGTAGAAATGAGGGATTAACCATGAAAATATTAGCATTATATGGAAGCTCACGAAAGCACGGAAACTCGGAGTTGTTGGCGGACAAGGTACTAGAAAACATTGAACACACCAAGCGGTACCTAACTGACTACCATATTAAACCGATTGACGATAAAAGACATGAACCAGGGGGATTTTCGGATAGTATTGATGACGACTATAACCGGCTGATTTCTGAATTTCTTGAACATGACGTGGTGATATATGTTACACCAGTGTATTGGTATGGAATGTCGGGTTTGATGAAGAACTTTGTGGATAGATGGACGGAAAGCTTGCGTGACCGAGAACTCCAATTTAAGGAGAAGATTCAAGGTATCAAACCATGCGTGGTGATTGCAGGTGGAGATTTGCCTTATGAAAAGGCGAAACCTTTAGTTCAACAATTTGAACTCATCTTTGATTTTATGGGTGTAAAGTTAGAAGATTGGATTGTTGGCGATGGAAATAAGCCAGGCGATGTGTTAAATGATGAAGTTGCCATACAAGCTGCAAGTGAGTTGAATGCCAAGCTTCAAAATCTTGTTTTTAACTAACAAAGTCTGAAGAGAAGAACGGGGGTGCTTCGGCACTCCTTTTTTGTTATCCATTACTCAAATATGCTGTGGTATGTCACCAAAAAGAGTGAGTTTGTGAAATATTGTACTTAAACTATCGGGTGCAAGAGTTAAAGATTGGGATGGCTACGGCGATCCCATTTTTTTATTGCACTACGGGAAGGATAGTTGAAGGAGAAGTTGTTTATTAACTTCGCAATTGACACAAAAGACGACAAATAAGGAACTTCTTAAATTTGATGTTCCTTTATCACTAATTTCAAATTAACCACTAAAAGGTATTAGTAATTCTTCAACAATAAAAGTTATTTTTTTCTAGAACTAATGAAATCAATAAGTATTACTACAAATAATGCTAACCCTAAATTGTCATTAATCAATAAGTTTTTATGTCCATACATTCCAGGAAGATTAATGACCCAGAGTAACAAAAGTAAACTATACAGAGTTATAAAGATAATTGTAATTGGTTTTGAATGAGCTCTTGTTTCTCTTTTTTCAAAAAATAAATTAAATATTTTTTCTAGAGAAGATTTCAAATCTTATTCCTCCCTGTTCCAATAAAATATTTCACTTTTGTAAAAAACGCACTGTTATTAAAGAATAATAAAGTATTTCCTTATTTTCTATATTGTGACACGTTTTGAATTAGTTGAAAAGTAATTTTGTTAACAATATTGTAATTAATCGTAGTGCATTGCAAAGAAAGATTTTAGAAGTTTAGTTGTCTTACGAGAAAAATGTGAACTAAAAGAGAGGGGACTTTTATAGAACCATTATCGGATTTTCTTATTAAACAAACGGGCAGTTTAGTAACAGAAGGAATCTTATAAGAGAGCACAGAATACCTATAATAATTATGGGAATGGATTATTAAAAGGGGGGAATATGGGTGCTTGAAAAAACTGTCTTAGAGAAACTTAATCGTGAAAGAGATGACTTAAACCCTTTAGTTGTAATGATGTGTGGAATAGCAGGTTCTGGAAAAACTACCTTCTCACAAAAGTTAGAAAAGGCTGGGTTTGTACGTCTTTCTATAGATGAAGAAGTCTGGTCTACTAATGGTCGATACGGAATAGATTATCCGATTGAAAAATATAGAGAGTATTTGGATAAAGCACATTTAAGATTGCGTGAAAAACTAGTAAAGTTAATTCTTAATAAGCAACAAGTAGTGGTTGACTCTAGTTTTTGGAGACAGTCTGAAAGGGTTGAATATAAGCATCTAATTGAAACTGCTGGAGGTAAATGGCGTCTTATTTTTTTGAAAGTTAATCCTAATGATTTGCGTGAACGTCTAAAGATAAGAAGTAATCGGTTTGATGCAAATGCTGCTTTTCCAATAACAGAGGAAATATTAACTTCCTTCCTTAATGGATTCGAGGTTCCGAAAGGAGAAGGAGAAATTGTAATTGAATTTTAAGAAGAGCTTTCCTTTTCATTAGGCAAAAAGTAAAATCTTTAAGAGCTTTTATCGTTTCAAAGTATCGGGTGCATTTAAGCCAAGAGAATTAAAGCACTTTCTTTGCTGGTATAGGGGCGGGTAATTTTTATTGAAAAAGTTATAGTTAACAAGAGCTACCATAAACAACTCTTTTTAATAAATAATAAAGTTTGTGAAAAAATGTACTTAAACGAACGGGGGCTTGAGTTTAAGAAGGGATTGCTGTGGCTATCTTATTTTAGTCAGTTAAAAAAGGGTTTTTCTATACATGTATAGAATAGGTAGTTATATTTGTTAAGGTCACAAGGGACAAATAGTAGCTATGCTCCGTCAGATGGGTTATGAGCCCCCAAATACTGATGTATTAGGAACAGAAATTAATTTATTAAGTGAATAGAAATTAAACAACTTTAAGTAGCCTTACTACAATAAAATGTAGCAAGGCTACTATCTTTTAAAACAAAATTCAATAACTTTATTATCACTAAACAGAGAGGTCCTACGTGGGTGTTACCCCGAAAGAAGCAGTCAAAAGCTGATGTAGCAATTTTTTCATGAATGAAATGCAGGAAAGACTTATATATCAACTATTTTAATCAATGGTTTGATTGAAGAAGAAAATAGTAGAGAATGCTCAAGGGTTGTCTGGTTGCGAAAGGGATTTGCCATAAACAAGACTAGTGGACTAACGAATATTGTTTAAACATAATGCTTTCTACTTAGCGCAATTGACAACTTTTATCATATTGGGGTTGAAGGTTCTGATAGATATAATATTAATAAGAACTTTTTTTCTTAGCTAATAGGTGTTTGTTTTTTTGTGAAGAAAGAGTGGAGATAGGGGGACTGGTTACATCATGAGAATTTTTATAAGACTCTTTTTTATGATTTTGTGTGGAGCTATGATTTTACCGGCTTTTCAGGTTGCGGCTGAGGAAAATAGCTCAGATGCAGCAAAGAATGGCTGGTATGAGGAGCAAGGTAAGCAATACTATTATAGGGATAATCAAGCCGTAAAGGGCTGGCTTAACATTGACAACAACTGGTACTACTTCAATCAGAACGACGGAGCCGCTAGCGAGGGCTGGGTCTATGACAAGGGAAAGTGGTATTTTCTTAAAAGCAGTGGTGTCATGCAAACTGGTTGGCTGCTAGATAAAAATCACTGGTACTATTTAAATTCCTCCGGCGCGATGCAAACTGGCTGGCTGCTAGATAAAAATCACTGGTACTATTTAAATTCCTCCGGCGCGATGCAAACCGGCTGGCTGCTAGATAAAAATCACTGGTACTATTTAAATTCCTCCGGCGCGATGCAAACCGGCTGGCTACTAAATAAAAATCACTGGTACTATTTAAATTCTTCCGGCGCGATGCAGACTGGTTGGCTCTTAGAAAAAAACCACTGGTATTATTTAAATCCTTCCGGTGCAATGCAGACTGGCTGGGTTTATCTAAACAGCTGGTATTATTTGAACCGAAGTGGGGTCTGGGTACCGAATACGATTGCAGATGGATTAACAACGGTACCAAATAATAATCAGCTCATCCTGGTGACTTCATTAGGCTATAACACCAATAAGGCAAAAATCCGCACCTTTGAAAAAGAAGATAATAAGTGGTATGAAAAACTTAATGTCGATGGTTTTATTGGAAAAGAGGGCTTCGCCACTGTTATGAATGAAGGAGCCAAAAAATCTCCTAGGGGAAAATATACGATTGGGACAGCGTTTGGAAGATTTCAAAATCCAGGAACAAAGCTGCCTTATCGTCAAATCACTTCTGATGATGTATGGGTGGATGATTCTAACTCCTCCTTATATAATACGTGGCAAAAGGCATCTGAAAATCGGGGACGTTGGAACAGTGCTGAAAAAATGGATATTGCAGCGTATAATTACGGATTTGTGATCAATTACAATACAGCTGAAAGAATTCCAGGCGCAGGTTCCGCTATCTTTTTCCATGTTTCCAATAGTTATACGCTTGGTTGCACAGGAACTGCACAAAATTATGTTGTTGGTATTCTTAAATGGCTGGATCCTAGCAAGAGTCCAGTTATCATTCAAACCCCTGAAGGAGAGCTCAATCACTATTAATTCAATAAAGAGATAAACGTTCATAAAGTGCTTGCTTCTTCGTTTTTTTGATATCTGAAATAGAAAAAGGTATGTTGATTGAGTGTTGGTAGCACTCAGTTGATTAAACTTTGGGCCCGAGCTTGTTTGCATTGCTCGGGCTCTTGGGCGAATATGGCATGTGCAAGCAACAGTGAGCGTATTTGTTAGGGGATGTGCCTAATTCCTCAAGCATCGGGGCAAGCGTTTTCTTATTCCACTATAGTGGCAGGTCAGCTGAACAAGAGAAAAAAGCGTTAATCCACTTGGAGTAACGCTTTTTATTGAGTGGATTTCCAAATTAAGGATATTACATTCTTAATAATTGCCGAATAAACAAACTTGCATATTCATAATAATCTTCTGGTGAGAGATTGTGAAAAAATGTACTTAAACTCTAGGGTGCGTTACTTTAAGATCCGGCTGCCATTACGGTGGCCATTTTTTATTGAACTAAAGAAGCAGGATAGCATTCCTGTAGATCGTTAAATATCAGGTTTGAAAAAAATAGAGCCCCTCAGTAAGATACGAGTATAGAGACCAATCTAAACTCAGT